>JASHRB010000142.1 GCA_030037575.1 Candidatus Sulfotelmatobacter sp.
CGAAGGCGCCGAAATTCCGCTCCATCCAGGTTTTCTCCGCTCCCTGTGCGCGATTGCTCAGCAGCCGGGAGGTCATCAAGGGGGTAAGCGTGAGCGAAACAATTCCGCTGGCCAGAATTGAGATGACGATGGTGATGGAGAATTCACGGAAAATGCGTCCCATCAAACCGCTCATAAACACAAGAGGAATGAACACGGCGGCCAGCGAGAGAGTCATAGCCAAGATGGTGAAGCTGATCTCTTTGGCCGATTCCAGAGAGGCATCGAAGGCGCTTCGCCCTTCTTCCATCAATCGAACCGTGTTCTCGAGAAAGACAATAGCGTCATCCACCAGAAAGCCGATCGCCAGTGTCAATGCCATGAGCGACAGATTGTCCAAGCTGTAGCCCAGAACTTTCATGGCGATGAAGGTCAGCAGCAGCGACAAGGGCAATGCGACCGCGGGAATCAGCGTGTCGGTGGCGCGCCCCAGGAAGATGAAAATCACCATGACTACGAGCACGAAGGCGATGTAGAGGGTCGTCTGGACGTCTTTGATTCCGCCCACGATGGTTAGCGAACGGTCGTAGGCGGGAACGATCACAACCGAGCCGGGAAGTTGAGACTGAATGGTGGGCAGGAGGTCGCGGACGGACTTTGCGACTTCGACCGCATTTACGCCGGCCCGGCGGAACACGCCCACCACCACAGTGGCGCCGGGCTGGGGGTAGCCGCGCACCCAGAAGCGCATGTCAATGCGTTCATCCTGCACGCTGTCCCGGGCTGAGGCGACATCCTTCAGATAAACTGGCGCGCCGTTGTTTTGCCCGACGATGAGGCGGTCGTAATCGTCGGCGGTGATGAGTTGTCCCTGGGGCTGCAACAGGAAAGTGCGCTGCGGGCCGTCGAACTGGCCGGCGCCAGTGTAGGCGGTGCCGTTCTTGACGGCATTGGTCAGATCTTCCAGTGTGATGTTGCGGACGGCCATCTTCGACGGATCGGCCTTGATCCTCACCGCCGACTGCGTGCCGTATATGGCAACCTGGCTGACTCCGGGCAGGATGCTGATGCGCTCGCCGACTTCGGTGTTGGCATAGTCGTAGAGCTGGCCTTCGGTGGCGGTGTCGCTGACCATGGCGATGTACATGATCGGCTGATCGTTGGGGTTGGTTTTCGTGAACGTGGGAGGGCTGGGGAGATCGACGGGAAGCTGTCCCTGGGCCCGGGTGATGGCTGCTTGCACATCAGTGGCCGCACCGTCGAGGCTTTTGGAGAGATCGAACTGCAGCACGAAGCTGGAAAATCCCTGGCCATTATTAGAGGTCACCAGTTCCAGGCCGGGAATCTGCATGAACTGGCGCTCGAGCGGCGTAGCAACGTTGTTCGCCATGGTCTCCGGCGTTGCCCCCGGATAACTGACCTGCACTTGAATCACGGGATAGTCGATGGCCGGAAGATCGCTGACCGGCAGCCGGAAATAGGCGGCCCCTCCGAACAAGATCAAGGACACGGTCAGCGCCACCGTCATGACCGGGCGACGAATAAAGAGTTCAGAGAGATTCACGACTGCCCTCCGAGATTGTGGGTGTTCTGGCCGCTGCCGTTCGCGGAGCTGGAACTACGATCAATACGGACCTTGGCACCTGGTCGAACCAGCATCTGGCCTGCGAGAATCACCCGCTCATTGGGGGCCACGCCCGCGGTCACCACAACCTGATCGCCCTGGCGCTGGCCGAGTTTTACCAGGCGGAGCTCGGCGGTGTCATCGGACTTCACAACGTAAACGAAGGGTCCGCGCTGGCTGATCTGGGCAGCCTGATTCGGGATGAGCACGGCTGCTTTCTCAGTGGACAGAACGAGTTTCACATCCACAAATTGGCCAGGCCAGAAATGATGGTCAGAGTTGCTCATGGTTGCCCGCAGGTTCACCGTGCCCGTACCGTTTTGCACGGCGTTGTCCAGGAATTCGACGCGCCCCCCTCTGGCCGCGTCTTCCGCATCGGAAGGAAGTCGAACTGCGGCTTTCAAGGTCCCGCCCGACATCTGTTTTTGAACTGCCGGCAGATCTCCCTCGCTGATGGTGAAATTCGCGTAAATGGGATCGAGCCGCTGGATCGAAAGCAGCGACGTCGTGTTCGGCTGCACGACGTTTCCTACATCGACCAGACGAGCGCCCGCTCGCCCATCGATGGGAGAATGAATGTAGCAGTACTCGAGGTTGATCTGGGCGGTCTCGAGAGCGGCCTCGGCCGCTTCCACCTGAGCTTCATCCACCTCAACGGTGTTTTTTTTCGTGTCGTAATCCTGCTTCGAAATGGCGTTGCTGGCGATGACTTCCTGGTCGCGCGCGAACTGGATTTTGGCCAGATCGAGCGCCGCTTTTGCCTGTGCCAAGGCAGCTCGCGCGGAGTCGACCTGGGCCTTGTAGGGGCGAGGATCGATGACAAACAGCAACTGCCCGCGCCCAAGGTTTTCGCCGTCTTGAAAGTTCCGCTCGACGATGCGGCCACTGACCTGAGGCGTCACTGTGACGGCCTCGAAAGCCGCATTTCTGCCAATCTCGTCGAGGTACCGGGGCACA
>JASHRB010000143.1 GCA_030037575.1 Candidatus Sulfotelmatobacter sp.
GGTCGGGCAGATGTTCTACTTCGCGGGCAACTTCCTGCTCGATCGCTTCCGTCGGTTTTTTCCCTGGGGCGTTGCTTCTGCTTCGGCGGTCGGCCGCAACCGGCAGAGGGTGCTGTTGACCTCCACAAAGTCGCGACTCAACTGCTGCCATTTCCGGTACTCCTCGATCTCCTGCTCGGCTTTGCGCCGAGCCGCCAGACTGGCAAAGGACTCGGTGACGGTTTTCCCATGAGCCTTATAGGTGAGGCGGAAGTTGGGGCCATGCCCGGTGTCTCCGGGGCGGTGGCAGTGGCAAGTGGGATTGCCACAGCGGCCGCTGGTGGTGGTGATCGAACCGGGTCGGAAGTCGCGCAGTTGAGCGATCTTCCCCAACAAGGTCGCCTTGTGATTCTCGGAGTCTGGCAACGACTGCGGCATAATATCCTTCAATACCTAGCGTATCATATACGCAAGGTAAATGGGCACAAAAAAGAAAACCTTTCACCTCTTCCTTTTTAAGTCGGGTACCCATCTTTACCTGGCTTGCTGCTCATCAGCCTTCTGATCCCTGGTAATCGGCAGAATGACCTTCACCTTGCATCCCCAGCCCATCTCACCGTTTGATAATTCCAGACTGCCACCGTGTGCCTCACAGATTTGTCTTGAGAGCAGCAGTCCAATGCCGCTGCCTTGTGATTTGGTCGTATAAAACGGAACGAAGACATTGCCGGGATTCATCAGGCCGGGACCGTTGTCTTTGATGCTAATGACCACGTCTGTTTCGCTCCCATTCCAGGTCAAGACGATCTGTGGCGTAGAGCTTTTGGCGCAATCGGAATTGCGTGAACTGTTTGTCGATGAGGACGTATCCAGCACCGCCTCCGCGGCATTTCGCGTGAGATTGATGAGCATTTGTTCGAGTTGGTCCGAATCCGCCATCAGGGTAATTTCGGGACCCGGAATAACAGTGACAAGAACGCGAGTTTCTAAGGCTGCGACGCGTTTCACTAACGCCGAAACGGAGCACGCTCGCAAGCTGGGCGCCGGCATCTGTGCCAGTTGACGATACGCCTGAAGAAAACGATTCAAGGAAGCCGCGCGATTTTCGATGATCTCCAACCCCCGCTCAAAATCCTGGCGCTTTTCGGATTCAAGATCCATTTCATGCACCCGAGCACGCAAGCTGCCTGCGATGGATTTGATGGGAGCAAGCGAATTGTTCAACTCATGACCGATGACCCGGATCAAACGCTGCCAAGCCAGTCGCTCTTCTTCGCGCAAGGCGCGGCTCACATCAGAGAGAACGACCAGGGTATGGGGAACCCCGTTTTGACGGAACCGGCTTCGCCGGACAAACCAGCGAGCATGGCTTCCCAGATTCAGATGCACCAAGGTTTCGTTTGCACAGGAGAGGGTTTCTTCGAGAGCGAGATCTGTCGCCGTCCTGCCCAGCATCTGCCCGGAAGGCTTCTGGAGCAATTTCTCTGCCGCCGAGCTCACGAGCCGCAGTTTTTGCGCCGGATCAAACGCAAAAATCGGAATATCAACTTCTTCCACGACACGCTGCAGCAACACCGTAGTCTCAATTGTTCCGGTGCGATGCCGAGCGAGCCGGTCGGCGAGGGCGTTTACTTCAAGCGACAGCTCACCCAGGGCATCCGCGGGAGCGGCCAAACCGGCGCGAAAAGAATAATCTTCCTCGCGCAGTGCGCCAACCACATTGGCTAGAGTCTGCAGCGGGCGAATGATGCCCTCACGCAAAGCCACGCCAATCAACAAGCAAACCACCACCTCGGCGCCGAGCAGCAACAATTTCGATGCAGCCGTCCACGGGGAGGACCATATGAGAACCCCCGTGAGCAGAAGGCCCGGTGCAGCCAGCAAAATCGAAAATCGTATGAGGCGGCCTTCAAACCCTGCTCGCCGTGGTTTTCCTAGATGATTCTTGCAGGGAGCGTTTGCCCCTGGGCTAGAGCCCATACTTCTCCATCCGCCGGTAGAGGGCGCCGCGGCTCAGGCCGAGTGCTTCGGCGGCCTGGCTGACGTTGCCCTGAAAGCGGTCCAGCGCTTTGCGAATCAGAATAGACTCAACCGCCTCCAGACTCAATTCTTCAAGATTTTGGGAGGCGGTTTTCGATGCCGCTAGTCCAAGGTCGGGAGGTTCAAGCCGCTCGCCGCGGCACATCAGAACGGCACGCTCGATTGTGTGTTCCAGTTCGCGGACATTTCCAGGCCAATTGTGGGATAGCAGGGTCTGCAGCGCGGCGGCATCAATTCCGTGAATGTGCCGCCGATAACGGGCGGCATATTGCGAAAGAAAATGTCCCGCCAGCAGGGGGATGTCCTCTCTGCGTTCCCGTAAAGGCGGCAAATGGAGTTCCACGGTGTTCAGACGGAACAACAGATCTTCGCGAAACTGATGCGCCCGGATGGCCGCTTCCAGATCGGTGTTTGTCGCAGAAATCACCCGCACATCGACCCGCTTGCTCCGCGAAGAGCCCACGCGTTCAAGCTCCCCGGATTCGATCACGCGCAGCAGTGTGGCCTGCTGTCGAAAAGGAATATTGCCAATTTCATCCAGAAAAATGGTTCCGCCATCTGCAAGTTCAAAACGACCGATGCGGTCATTGCGGGCATCGGTGAAAGCACCCTTCACATGCCCGAACAGTTCACTCTCAAACACTCCTTCCGCTAATCCACCCGTGTTTACAGCCATGAACGGTCGCCAAGCGCGCAAGGAAAGCGCATGAAGCGTGCGCGCCAGGACTTCCTTGCCGGTGCCGTGTTCGCCGGTGATCAAAACGTTGGCGTCCGAGGGGGCAATCCGAGTCATGGTTTCCAGTACCGGGGTCATCGAAGGAGCGGTCGCGATGAAATCCGGCCGTCCCTGGGCTCTGAGCAGGTTGTTCTCTGCGGCCAGCCGTTCCGCTTCGCGCAGGGCACGATGTAATTCGATCTGCGTGCGCAAAATGGAAAGCAACCGTTCGTTCTCCCAAGGTTTCTGTATGAAATCGCGGGCTCCGCGACGCATCGCCTCTACCGCCAGCTCGACATTGCCCCATGCCGTCATCACAATGATTGGCAGCTTGCTGTCAATTCCGGAAATTTCGGAAAGCAGATCGAGGCCCTCCTGTCCCGAGGTGGTGTCGCGGGTGTAGTTGAGATCGATGAGGGCAGCGTCGTAGGAACTGCTGGAGAGCGCTTCCCGCGCCAAGCTGGGAGAGGGCACGGCGTCAAGCTTGTAGCCTTGTGGTTTGAGCAGCAGTTCGAGCGCTTCCAGGATGGGCTTTTGATCATCGGCAGCCAGAACTCGTGGCGCGCTGGGGCCGCTTTTCGCTAAAAGAGGAGTCTTGGGATCCCGTGGCTTGGCCGAAGTTGGCATGAGCTATGGTGCAGAATTGTTTATCTCGCCGCCGCCTTTGATCGCATCCTGAATCTGGATTCCATTATGTTCCAAAGTGCTGGCGGTTGCACGATCCAGTTCCACTTTTGCTTTCTCGTAAACCGTCCTGGCGGTGACCAGGTCGAGTTCAGCGAGCGCGAGATCGCGCTGGGCAGTCATGGTCTGAAAAGTCGATCCCGCACCCAAGGCTTGCTCTTTTTGCGTGATCTCAAATGTTCGCTGCGCCAGATCGCGCGTTTTGCGGGCAGCATCCACCCGCGCTGCCGTTTGTTCCAAAGCATACTCGGCATTGCGCACTTCGATCCTGATTTGGTTTCGCAGTTCCTCGCGGCGAAGCTGGGCCTGCCGGTATTCAAGCTCGGAACGGTATTGATCGGCCTTGGCCACGCGATTTCGAATGGGAATATCCAGGTTGAATCCGATGTAATAGTCGGGCGCTGTGTTGTTGAGGGCGTTTTGCAATGCTCCGGCGTAGCCACTGGGCACGGCAGAACTGTTCGCCTCGCCCGGAACGTTGTAAAGCGGGTTCAGAGGCCCGGCTAACCCCGAGCCGCCGTAGAAACCCACGATCGAGAGCGAAGGCAGTAAGGCGTTTCTCGCTGCCTGCCGGCTGAGTTGCCGGTTGACCAGGTCGATGTCCGATTCGGCCAGTTCCGGCCGGTCGTGCAGCGCCTCCGCCATCAAATCCTGAATCGGCTCCGTCGGCCGCGCCGGAAGGGAATCGAGGCGGTCCGTGGGTATAACCTCCATCGACTCCAGGAGGGGATCTTCCATGCTCCTGGTCAGCGCGTTCTTCATCAACAGTTCCTGCAGTTGCAAACTGGTTCGCGCCACCGTCAAATCCTGATCTCGCTTCGAAACCTCGGCTTCGGCTCGCATCACGTCCATGGCCGGTACGCTTTCGAGTTGCAGTTGCTTCTTTGCATTGTCGAGCGACTGCTGAGCGAAGCTCAGCGATTTTTCATTGACCTCAGACTGTTCATAGGCGTTCACCAGGTCCCAATACATGTTCGCGATCTGCGTAACCGTCGCGATGACTTGGCTCTGGAAGGCGATGTCAGAGATTCTCTTGTTGTTGTTCGCGATGTGCAGATAGCGCAGGTTGGGCCCGAAGCCGAATCCCGCGAGCAACTGCTGCTGGAAGCTAAACCGGTACATCGAGCCCAGAGCGGGAGACAAATTAAAAAACGGGCTGTTGGTGCTTTGCCGGTAATTATTGAATACGAAGGAAACGCTGGTTCCCGTGCCAAAGGCCTGGGAGTAGCCAAAATTGGCTTGCCCCGTATTCAGCTGCAGCAGCGGCACCCCATAAACCTGCAAGCTTGCGAGCGGCGTGGTCTGATGCTCCGCGCCGACGGTCGCAACGATGGCGGGATCGTACGAGGAAACTGGAGTCCCAGTTCCCAAGGTCGACTGCACCAGACCAGCCGCGCCCGCCCCCGCGCCACCCGCACCGCCGGTGGTGCCGCCCGCCCCCGCGCCGGGCGCTCCCGTGCCAAAGCCGCCCACGCCGCCCCCGGGCGTACCCTGCACCACGCCGGTATTCACGCCACGAAACACTCCTCCGGCTTGGGTGCGCAGAATGTCGGTATCTGCAATCGGCAGGTTATAGCGCGCAATGGCGATGTCGAGGTTGTCTTCGAGCGCCAGGCGAATCGCATCTTTGAGAGATAGATACAGTTTGCCATCGCGCATGAGCCGGACTAACAGCGGGGAATTCGCAAGCTGTGGCTCCGGCACGTGACTCGGCGCATAGGCGCTCAGTGGATTGCGTGACTTCGGCATCTCAAACGACATATTCGTACCGTTCTGCGCAGGGACTTGTGCGGCACAACCAAGGACAAGAAGGAATATGAATGCAGGCGTCGCCCGCCATCGCGCGCGCAACCTCGGCCTGGCGATCATGGCTTCACCGCCGCCTGCGTTTGCAGCTCGGGATTTGCCGTGTCGCTCACCACCCAGCCGTCGCGCAGTTGAATGGTGCGCGATCCATAGGCGGCATTCGCGTCGGAATGAGTCACCTGTACAATCGTCGTTCCCTGTTCATTGAGTTGGCGAAAAAGTTTCATGATTTCGTTGGCCTGCGAAGAATGCAGATTTCCTGTAGGTTCATCCGCCAGCAGAAGCGCAGGTTTGTGAATCACGGCGCGCGCAACTCCTACCAGCTGCTGTTGTCCACCGGAGAGCTGGCTGGGAAACAGATCTTTCTTGGCGACCATCTGAAATCGATCGAGCGCATCGGCGACCATGGCTTGCCGCCGGCTGTGCGGAACGTCTTTATAGGAAAGCGGCAGATCGATGTTCTCCCGCACGGTGAGGTCGTCGAGCAGATGATAACTCTGAAACACCATGCCGACGTTACGCTTGGCGAGTTCGGCGCGCTGCTTTCGCTTCATCTCGTGAGTAGCCGCGCCGCGAAACCAGTATTCGCCTTGCCATCCGTCGTCGAGCAGGGCAAGCACATTTAACAAAGAAGACTTTCCTGCGCCCGAGGGCCCCATGATGGTGATGAACTCTCCCTCACGAATCTCCAGATTCACGCGTCGCAACACCCAAAACTGGCCCGCGGGAGTTTTGTAGCTGCGTTCGAGATTTTTGAGCTGAATCATCTTGTCCCAGAACTCCATGGCGGCACGACGGCGTCCATATTCTGGAACAGCGCATACGCAAACCGCGAATTGGCTGGCTGCCAATCGTCTTCCGTCACGAGAAACAACGGCTCAGCATTCGGCACCGGCAAAGATTTCAGCAGAAGCGCATTGACCGGGGTGAAAATGCCGGTGCTGGCGCCAATGCCGAGGGCCAGCGTGAGAAGGGCGACGGCCGTGAAGCCCGGGTTCTTGCGCAGTGGCCGTAGAACGTAACGAAGATCTTGGCTCAGTCCGGTCATCGTCTATCCCTCACTCGTAGCGCAACGCCACCATCGGCTCGGTTTTCGCCGCCCGCCTTGCGGGAATGAATCCGGCAACGGCCGCAACCATTCCCAGCAGACAAATCGCTGCGATCAACGAAAGCGGGTCCGTACTCTGCAGCTCAAAAAGGAAACTGTCGAGAGCGCGGCTGCACACCAGGGCCGTGGGAACGCCGATGCCAAGGCCGATTGCCACCAGCGACATGCCCTCGCGCAGCACCATTTCCACGACGTCGCCGCGCCCCGCGCCCAGAGCCATGCGCAGCCCGATTTCGCGAGTGCGCCCCGCGACCGCGTAAGACATGACGCCGTAAAGGCCGACGCAGGCGAGCAACAAGGCCAGTCCGGCGAAGAAGGCCGAGATTTTCGCCAAGGCGATTTGGTTCGAGGCCGTATCCGACAGCAAATCATCCAGGGTCCCCACCAGCGGAATCGGTAGACGCGGATCGGTCGCTTTAATTTGGCTCAGCACGTTGGCCACCGCTGCCGACGGGGCGGCGGAGGCTTGCGCTTCCACGACGATCTGAAGGCGATTTGGGGTTTGCTGAAAGGCCATGTAAAAACGCGGTTGAACTTGCTCGCGAAAGCCGCTGCGGTTTTCTTTGGCATTGCGGGAAATGCCGACGATGGTAAGTGGTTTGTCGAGCCAGTCCCGATCATCGATCCTGAACTGGCGCCCAATTGGATTCCGCCCCGCAAAGAAGTGTTTGACCATCGCTTCGTTCACCACCGCTACGCGAACCGAGGAAGCCGTATCCTGGGCTTCGATGCCGCGTCCTGCAAGAATGGGAATGCCAACCACCCCGAAATAATCCGGGCCAACATAATCTTCCCTCGCGACGGAATCATGAACGCTGCTGACGTCGAATCCCGGCACGAGAATGGCATCGTTAGATTCAGTTCCGGCGAACAATCCATTTTCGGAATATGTCACAGCGCGCACTCCGGGAGTGCCCGAGAGGCGAGCCACAAGTTGCTGGGCTAAACCCGACACGCTCTCATCCTTGTAGCCGGCAGCGGTGGGATCAAGGCGGGCGATGACGAGGTGGTCGCGCGAGTATCCAAGGTTTTGGGTCATCAACTTTTGCAGGCTGCGCACCAGCAGGGTAGCGACAAACAAAACCAGCAGCGAAAGCGCGACCTGGGCCGCAATCAATCCCTTGCCCAATGCCAAGCGCGAGCTTGTTCCGGCGGTCGTACGCGGCGAATCATTCAACGCGGGGGAAACGCGGCGATTGAGCGTTTTCAGCGCAGGGACCAAACCGAAAAGAATTCCGGTGAGCAGAGAGATGACGACAGTAAATGTAAGCACGCGCACATCGGGAGAGAGGGGCAGCGCCGTCCTTGCTCCAAAAAGCCGGACCAGCAGCCGCACACCCAAACTGGCGAGCAAGGCCCCAGCTCCGCCTCCCAAAAGTGCCAGAACCATGCTCTCGGTGAGGAGCTGTTGCAATAAGCGCCGCTGGTGAGCGCCAATCGCCAGACGGATTGCAATTTCCCCATTACGGACGGAGGCTCGGGCCAGCAGCAAATTCGCAACGTTCACACAGGCGATCAGCAACACCAAGCCGACCATGCCCATTAGTAGAAGCAATGGAATTCGGTAATCGCCCCGCAGTCTGGAGATTCCGCTTCCACCCGGAACAACACTCATGTGGGCATCGCGAAGCGCATTTCTGTCATCGGAAGAAATTGCCGCTCCATAATCTCCCTTTT
>JASHRB010000144.1 GCA_030037575.1 Candidatus Sulfotelmatobacter sp.
GCCGCACATCAGTCGGAACCTTCCCCACCGCCTGCACCGCATCCGTATGAAAAACGACTTCATTGTCTGCGGCAATTTTTCCAATTTCCTCGACCGGTTGCAGCACGCCGGTTTCATTGTTCGCCATCATGATCGAAATCAGCTTCGTGCTCGGTCGTAGCGCTCGTCGCACATCATCGGGATCAACCACACCGCGCTCATCAACCGGCAGAAACGTGACCTTGCAGCCAATTTCCTCTAGGTGCTTACACGCATGCAATACCGCATGGTGCTCAACGGTCGAGGTAATCACGTGATCGCCGGCGGCACAAATCCCGGCAATTGCGAGATTGTCCGCTTCGGTCCCTCCGCTGGTAAACACAACCTCCGAGGGTCGACAGCCCAGCAGGTCAGCCACCGAGTCGCGTGCCTGCTCGACCGCCGCACGCGTTTCCTGCCCATAGCTATGAATCGACGAGGCATTGCCAAAGCGCTCACCAAGATACGGACGCATGGCTTCGACCACCTCCGGCAGCAGCGGAGTTGTCGCGTTGTTGTCGAGATAGATGCGCGGCATCGACACCCGAGACTATTCTACTAGGTCGCTCCGGCCGCCCCGCCTCCGTGCTCGATCTTTGGAGAGAGCTAGGCTTTGCCTTCGACCGTGAGGTGAGGTTTCCCACTTTCACCGGCATCGCGCCCGGCACACGCCTTTACGCAGGCTGGTTCCACTTTGTGGATAAGATCAGGTCCAGTTCAGACGCCGCGAAGCAGATTGCAGCGAATCATGGACGTACGATCTAGCAAAGTGGGAAGTCCTTCGAACCAGGTTTCAGCGATCACCTGCGTCTTGTACATAAGGCATTCGAGGGTTTGCCGGTCACGCAGATCGACTTGCAGGTCACAGCGAGGTAGTCCTAGCGGCAGCTGAACCGGAGTGGTGAGCAACTTTAGCCCGCGCGTTCTCATCTACACGCCAATCACGTCGCACAACTCCTTCACAGCCGCCGCGCTCTTGTCGAGGCCTGCTTTTTCTTCGGTTGTAAGCCTGATTTCGATGATCTGCTCGATTCCTTTTGCGCCCAGCTTCACCGGCACGCCGACGTAGAGGCCGTTAATGCCGTATTCGCCCTGCAAATACGCAGCGCACGGCAGGATCTTCTTCTTGTCTTTCAGAATCGCTTCGGTCATCTCCGTCGCTGCTGCCGATGGCGCATAGTACGCCGAGCCACTCTTCAGATATTTCACGATCTCTGCACCACCGTCGCGGGTGCGCTGCACGAGCGCCTCGAGTTTCGATTTCTCCATCAACTCGGTGATCGGAATGCCGGCAACCGTTGAATAGCGCGGCAGCGGAACCATGGTGTCTCCGTGCCCGCCGAGAACGAACGCGGTCACGTTTTCCACGCTGACTTGCAGTTCTTGGGCAATGAATGCCCGAAAGCGCCCCGAGTCGAGCACCCCGGCCATACCGATGACGCGTTCGCGTGGAAATCCGCTGAGCTTGTAAGCTGCTTGCGCCATGGCGTCGAGCGGATTCGATACCACGATCAGAATGCAATTCGGCGAATTTTTCACCACCTCGCCGACCACGGCTTTCATGATGTTGTAATTCGTGCTCAGCAGGTCGTCACGGCTCATGCCCGGCTTACGCGGGATGCCGGCGGTGATCACAACGATGTCGGACTTTGCAGTGTCTTTGTAATCGTTGGTGCCCGAGACCTGCGAGTCACGCTTCTCGATCGGCATGGCTTCGAGCAGATCGAGTCCCTTGCCTTGCGGCACGCCTTCGATGATGTCGATTAGAACAACGTCGGCTAGTTCTTTGGAGGCGATCCAGTGAGCGGCCGTGGCACCCACGTTGCCCGAACCTACGATGGTAACTTTCTTACGCATGTATGAGTCCTTTCGACAACTTCTAAAAGGTTGAAAAATGCCGAAGGTGTTTCCTTCGGTATCAACCAAATATCCCTCCCTGCCAGCACTTCCTGGTAATTCAAATTTAGGCCAGGCAACGACGCCGCCTAGCTGTGAAATTTCTCTTCAGCGGCATCAAAATCTTTCACTTCGAAGGAACAAACAAATGCATTCGCACCGAAACCCGCAGGAGGACCCTTCGCAGGGCGTTGCAGCGGTCCTCCGCCCGGTGGCGTTTTCGTTCCGATCAACCGATATGCGATAGGCAAGCCTTTTAGTTCCGAACATTTCCATCCGAGAACGTCGGAATAAAACTTTATGGCTCTGCCCGGATCGTCGGCCTAGGTCTCGAAATAAATATCAGCCATGGCTCTTTGCCAAAAACTTAATCGGGCAAACCTGGAAAGCTATGCGACGCTCATGGCGATCGCGTCCATGTTCTCGACCATTGCTTCGCCGAACTGGCTGGTCTTCACTTTCGTCGCGCCTTCCATGAGACGCTCGAAATCGTACGTGACTTTCTTCTGCTGAATCGTGCGCTCCATGCCGCCTTCGATCAGATGGGCAGCCTCGTTCCATCCCAAGAAGTGAAACATCATCACGCCGGAAAGCAGCACCGAGCCGGGATTGATTACATCTTTATCGGCATACTTCGGCGCGGTGCCGTGCGTGGCCTCGAAAATTGCATACCCGTCGCCGATGTTCGCGCCTGGTGCAATACCGAGCCCGCCAACCTGCGCGGCGGCAGCGTCCGAAATGTAGTCGCCATTTAAGTTCGGCGTGGCCAGCACCGAATATTCCTCCGGCCGCGTCACGATCTGCTGAAAGATAGAATCGGCAATGCGGTCGTTGATCATTATTTTTCTCTTCCACCGGCCGCGGCCGTGGCTTGCATAAATTCGCTCGAGCACATCTTTCACCTCCTGCTCAACCGATGCGCGAAACGCCGGAGGCGCAAACTCCATCCCCGGCTCAACCAACTCAGCGTTTTGCGCGATCGTGACATCGGGGTTCTTATCTTTATTGTCGAGAATCCAGCTCTCGCGCTCGGTGACCACGTGGTCGCGAAACTCTTCCGTAGCTAGTTCGTATCCCCATTTGCGAAACGCGCCTTCGGTGAACTTCTGAATGTTTCCCTTATGCACGAGAGTCACGACTTTGCGCCCGGTCTCGATCGCGTGAAGAATTGCCATGCGCACCAGGCGCTTGGTTCCAGTGATCGAAATGGGCTTGATGCCGACGCCTGAGTCGAGCCGAATCTGCTTCTTGCCGCCCCGTAGCATGTCTTTATTCAGGAACTCGATCAGCTTCGCGGCTTCGACAGTTCCTTCTTCCCACTCGATGCCGATGTAAACGTCTTCGGTATTTTCGCGGAAGATGACTACATCCATCCGCTCAGGATGCTTCACCGGCGAGGGCACGCCCTTGTAATACTTCACCGGACGCACACAGCAATAAAGATCGAGAACCTGCCGTAGCGTAACATTCAGCGAGCGAAGCCCTCCACCAACGGGCGTGGTCAGCGGGCCTTTGATGGCAACCCGAAATTCGCGAATCGCCTCAACCGTGTCATCGGGCAGCCAGTTGTCGAACTTTGCCTTCGCTTTTTCTCCTGCAAAGACTTCATACCACGCAACCCGCCGCTTGCCCTTGTACGCTTTCTCTACGGCGGCATCGAACACACGGATCGAAGCCTTCCAAATGTCACGCCCGGTTCCATCGCCCTCGATGAATGGAATGGTCGGGTTATCCGGCACGTCGTACTTCCCGCTCGCATAGCCAATCTTTTTCCCATTGGAAGGCACCGCCACCCCATTGTAAGACCCGGCCATCCCCAACCTCCGTAGTAAGTTCGCGAAGCAGTTTGACAAACCGACCATTATAGAGAAGGCTGCCCGAGCGCACACCATCTGATTCTTTGCGCTTTTGTGACATACTCCCATTTCGGAGCT
>JASHRB010000145.1 GCA_030037575.1 Candidatus Sulfotelmatobacter sp.
CGGACCGATCATCAAGAATAAACTTTTCTTTTTCGGCGATTATCAGGGGACCCGCTTCGACCATCCGGCCACGAGCAGCCAGATTACAGTGCTGACTGCGGCCGAAACCACGGGCAACTTCAGCGCGCTGGGGACGCAACTTTTCAATCCCTGCGCGGCCGGAACCGGGGGCACGTCGAAGGTGCCGTGCTCGATTCTTCCGGCGGCATCGAGGCCGGCCTTCGCGGGCAATATCATTCCGGCCGCGACCCTCGACCCGGCGTTTACCGCTCTGGTCACCAGCGCACTGTATCCCAAGGCGGTAGCGCAACTTGCGGATGGCTTTGGCGCGGCCGTCAACACGACCAACCAGCAATTCAACACAGATCAGGGCGACATCAAGGTCGACTACATCGCCTCGAACCGCGACCACATTAACGCCCGCTACTCCAAGAGCGACGAGTACGACCCCGGCAGCAACTCGCAGCCCTTGCTCGGCAATAGTTTGAGCGAGGCGTGGTTGAACAATGGCAGCGCCAACTGGACACATTCGTTCTCCAATAGCCTGCTCAATGAAGTGCGCTTTGGGAAGAATGGCATCAAGCTGATCGCTCCGACCATCACGTTCGATTCGCAAGTGGGAGCCTTGGCCAATACCATCGGCATCGTGAGCGGGAACCCCGCGGGCATCGACGGACTTCCCGAGTTTGCCTTTGATGGCGGGACAGCCAGCTCCATCAACAGCTCGCCCACGGCGCTGACCAGTCTGGGGTCGATCGTCAATCCACAGAACTTTGCCTCGACGGTTA
Source organism: Candidatus Sulfotelmatobacter sp. (assembly GCA_030037575.1). Taxonomy (GTDB): domain Bacteria; phylum Acidobacteriota; class Terriglobia; order Terriglobales; family Acidobacteriaceae; genus Sulfotelmatobacter. Next base: position 789 of record JASHRB010000145.1, read on the forward strand.
CGCAGTTTGACGAGTCCGTGATCTACACGCGCGGCAGGCACGTCATCAAGAGCGGCTTTGAACTGCAGCGTTACAACTTAAACGTTTTCTATCCCGGAAACGCGGGTGAACTGGGAGCCGAGGTCTTCGGCCTTGGCGCCGGCGGCGACTACACCGGTAACGGCGCGGGCGACTTTGCCCTGGGCCTGCCGGAGAGCGTTGGCCGAGGCGTGAGCACCGGGGGATGGCACGCGCGCGATTGGCTTATCGCCGGTTTTGTGCAGGATGACTGGCGCGTGACCAACAATCTTACTTTAAATCTGGGCCTGCGCTACGAAGCCCGTACGCCGTGGACCGAGCTTCATAATCGCCAGGTGAACGTCAATATCTACACTGGCGCCTTGCAGTTCCCGGGCAGTGACGCGGTGCCGAACGGGGTAGTGGGAACGAACGGGTTTCCGGCAGGGCTGTATCCGGGAGCGTGGGGTCTGCCCGACTTCGAGCCGCGGCTCGGCTTCGCCTGGAGTCCGGCGCTGTGGAGTGGAAAGACGGTGATTCGCGGCGGACTGGCAGTTTCATCGTTCCAGGAAGGCACCGGAACCAACCTTCGGCCGACCCAGAATCCGCCGTTTACGCCATCGCAATCCGCCGGAACCAACTCGACGACCGGCACGGCTGCATTCGACACCGAAACCGCGTTTCAGGCGGCAGCTCCTCCGACCGGCGATCCGTTCATCAACTCCACCATGCTGACTTGGACAAATGTTCAACCGGCAGTGGCCGATCAATGGAACCTGACGATTCAGCAAGAGCTTGCCAAGAACACGACGTTCCAGATGGGGTATGTCGGCCAGCGAACCACACACTTGATGGTTCCGATCGACCTCGATCAGGGCGATCTGCACCCGAATGGCACGATCACTTATCCCTACATTGGAGGCCAAAATCCGGTGGGAACCGTCATTGATGGGATTACGACCACCGCCGTCACCTACGGACCGAACGGGCTGGGCCTGGTGAAGCAAAGCGCGGCGGTCGGGAACATGGACTATAACGCTCTCCAGGCGGTGCTGCAGAAGCGCTACAGCAGCGGGCTTGAGGCGCAGGTTTCCTATACCTATCAGAAGTGTATGGCGAACAGCGCCGGATATTACGGAAGCTGGGGCGGTGAATCGCAAAACGCCGATAGCTACTGGCAGAATATCTTCGCCCCGAACGCCGACTGGGCGCAGTGCTACTGGGACACGAAACAGGCTCTGACCGCCTACGCGGTTTACCAGCTGCCGTTTGGCCGCGGCCAGCAGTTCGGGCACAACATGCCGGCGGCTGCGAGCGCAGTGGTTGGCCATTGGGCGATCAATCCGGTTCTCACCTGGCATGGAGGCTTCCCGCTCAACCTTCGAGCCAGTGACGTTTCCGGAACCGGAGACATCTTCTCGCCGCGCCCGGATTGCACGGGCGGGGCGGTTTCGTATCCCAAGACCGTGATTGGCGGGGTGGGCGTGCAGTGGTTCGATCCGAGCGCGTTTACGCAGCCAACTTCGGGATTCGGAACCTGCCCGGCGCAGGGGCCGGTCATCGGGCCAGGATATTTCGATGCTGACTTGAGCCTGCAGAAAAACTTCCCGGTCACGGAAGCGATGAGATTCCAGTTCAGAGTAGACTTCATGAACGTGTTGAACCACCCGAATTTCAATGCTCCGGGCACGAGCTGCGGAAACACACTCACCGACAATAACTGTGGAGCTACGCCCTACGCCATGGGTGTGCTCAACACAACGCAAGACGCGCGGCAGATGCAATTTGCTTTGAAATTCTATTTTTGAGCGTCCCGCGGCGGCCGGATGGCCGCCGGGGGAGGACAAAGCCAGGGCGGGCGGCGGTTGGGCTGCCTGCCATTTTCATTTATGATCGCGGTTATGTTCAGGCCTGGGGTACTGGTTTATTTGATTTTCTTGGCTTGGTCGGCTGGAGGGACGAGCGAGGCCCAATCCGCGGCTCAGCCCGCTGCTGATTCCTCCTCCACGGCGCAACATGCTGTTGAGCTCGCCGAAAACGGCCACTGTGGCGACGCGCTGCCTCTTCTAACAAAAAGTTTTGCCCAAGCGAATGAGCGCGAACTCAAGCTCAAAGTTGGAGTCGATGGTGTTCGCTGCGCAATGGCACTGCATCGCACCGATGCGGTGCTGGATTTTTTGCACCGGTTGGCGCGGGAATTTCCCAGGGACCCCGAGGCCCTTTACGTCGCGGTGCACGCCTATTCGGATCTTTCCACCATGGCCTCGCAGGAACTGGCGCGCGATGACGGCGGCTCCTATCAGGCCCACGAATTGCTCGCCGAGGCGTTTGAGTCGCAGGGCAAGTGGGATGAGGCAGAGAAGGAATATCGCGGAATTCTGCAGCGCAATCCTGGCTTGCCGGGAATTCATTTCCGTCTGGGGCGGTTGCTGTTGTCGAAGCCCAATCCCTCGCCGGATGTGGCGAATGAGGCCAAGCTGGAGTTTGTCGCGGAGTTGAAAATCGATCCCCACAACGCCGGAGCGGAATACGTTTTGGGCGAACTGGCGCGCCAGGCGCAGCAATGGGCGGAAGCGGCGGCGGAC
>JASHRB010000146.1 GCA_030037575.1 Candidatus Sulfotelmatobacter sp.
GGTGGTGATGGCAAAGAAGAGGATATGAGAAGCAGTGAGCCATGAGCGCTGCGCAGTGAGCATTCGAGGATGCGGATGCCTGCGCGCTCATGGCTCGTAGCTCATGGCTCGAAGCTGAGATGCAATCATTGTTCCACATCACGACGCTGCACTACTTGGTTCTCGGCGCCGCGCTGTTTTTGCTGGGCGTCGTCGGCGTGCTTACGCGCCGCAACGTGGTCATCGTGCTCATGTCGATTGAGCTGATTCTGAACGCGGTCAACTTAAACCTGGTTGCCTTCTCGCATTATTGGCAAAGTGTGCCGGCACGCCTGGGCGGTGGCGCAATGGCGCTGCATGGGCAGATATTCTCGATTTTCGTGATTACCGACGCGGCCGCCGAAGCGGCGGTCGGGCTTGGCATTCTGATCGCCTTTTTCCGGAACAAGGAGACGGTCAATATTGATGAAGTAAATTTGCTGAAGTGGTGAGAAAGCGGTTAGCACCTAGCATTCAGCCATGAAAGTTGTGCAGGAAGCGCAGAAGACCCACAGGGCCTAAACGCGAGGTGCTAAGTTCTCGGTTGGTAGCTGACGGCTGAATGTTGTGCCTGAATTCTGCATGCTATTTCTATCTTACATCTGGCTGATTCCGCTTTTGCCGGCGTTCGGCGCGGCCATCATGTTCTTCTTCGGCCGCAAGCTCGAGAAGACGTGGGTGAGCGCGGTGTGCGTCGGCGTAATCGTGGTGACGTTCCTCCTGGCCTGCGGCGCTGTCTCGCAATATTCCGCATGGGCGTCAATGCCCGAACACCATCATCAGCCCTATCAGAAGATTCTTTACACCTGGCTGGGCAGCGGCACCGGCCATTTGACGTACGCCACCCAAGACGGCACGTCGGCAGTATTTCAAGCCGATGCCGGCTTCCTGCTCGATCCCCTTTCCAGCATTTGGTTGCTCTTCGTCACCGGCGTGGGCATGCTGATTCACATCTACTCCACCGGCTACATGGCGCACGAGGGAGGGTATTACCGTTTTTTTGGATATCTCAACCTCTTTATGTTCTCCATGCTGACGCTGATTCTTGCCAACAACTACGTCATGCTGTTTGTCGGCTGGGAAGGCGTGGGCTTGTGCTCGTATCTGCTGATCGGATTTTATTTTCACCGCAAGTCGGCCACTGACGCGGGTAATAAAGCATTCATCGTCAATCGCATTGGCGACGCGGCCTTCATCCTCGGCATGTTCTTCATCGCCTGGTATTTCGGTTCGCTGCGTTTTACGGAAGTTACCCATCTCGCGCACAGCGGCCAGTTCGCCATCGGAGATCCGATTATTACCGCCGCTACGGTTCTTCTGTTCGTCGGCGCCTGCGGCAAGTCGGCGCAGCTTCCGCTTTATGTCTGGCTGCCCGACGCCATGGAAGGCCCCACGCCGGTTTCGGCGCTCATCCATGCTGCGACCATGGTAACCGCGGGCGTGTATATGATTGCCCGCTCCAACGCCTTATTCGTGCTGGCACCTGCGTCGATGAAAACTGTCGCGATCGTCGGCGCTCTGACGGCCATTTTCGCGGCCTCAATTGGGTTGGTGCAAAACGACATCAAGCGCGTGCTTGCGTACTCCACCGTTTCGCAACTCGGCTACATGTTTCTTGCCTTGGGGGTCGGGGCTTTTGCCGCAGGCGTCTTCCACGTGTTCACGCATGCGTTTTTCAAGGCCCTGCTGTTCCTCGGCGCCGGCTCGGTGATTCACGCAATGTCGGGCGAGCAGGACATGCGCAACATGGGCGATCTCGGGCATCGCATTCCTACCACGCACATGACCATGTTAATCGCGACCTTGGCCATCGCCGGCATTTTCCCCTTCGCCGGCTTTTTCTCCAAAGACGCCATCCTCTGGGAAACCTGGTCGCGCGAGGGTGGCGCTTACCGCTTCCTTTGGTATATCGGTTACGCCACGGCGTTCATGACCGCGTTCTACATGTTCCGCCTGATGTGGCTCACGTTCTACAGCCAGCCGCGCATGAGCCACGAAGCCGAGCACCATATTCACGAGTCGCCCGCGTCGATGACCGTGCCGCTGGTTGTGCTCGCCATTTGCGCGGTTGCCGCCGGATGGCTCGGCTGGCCGCACAGCTTGGGCGGGTCGGATCGATTTACGGCCTATCTCGAACCGGTTTTTCAACCCGAAGCTCGCCTGCTGCAAAAAGAAGGAGAAACCGGCCAACTCGTGGCCGGAGTCGAGGAGGAACACAACACCGGAACCGAATGGCTGTTGATGGGGCTTTCTCTGGCTGCGGCCTTTGCTGGGTTGGCCATGGCGTGGAGAAGTTATCGACACGCCGACAAAGGCTACCGCGAGCCGATCGCCGCGGCCTCGCCGCGTCTCTACAACGTGCTGCTCAATAAGTACTACGTAGACGAAGGCTATGACCACCTGTTCACCGGACGCCGCAAACTTGGCAACGTGCGGCTGGGCGTGCTGGGTTTCGGCGAGGCGTCCTCATGGTTTGATACGCATGTGGTCGATGGACTGGTGAATTTGGCTGGATGGATCACTCGCCTCACGGCCACGCTTTCCGGTTGGTGGGACAGGTGGGTCATCGATGGCATCGGTGTCAACGGCCCCGCGATTCTCGCGCGCATGTTGTCGTATCCCGCGCGCCTGTTCGAATGGGGCCTGGTGCAATGGTACGCGCTGGTGATGACCGCAGGTTTAGTAGGGTTAGTGTTTTATTATGTGTGGCACTGAGCTGCGAGCTACGAGCTTCGAGCAAGACTTAGGTAGATGACCGCTCGAAGCTCATAGCTCGAAACTCGAAGCTGACATGTACAACCACATCCTCTCCATCATTCTGTTTACGCCGCTGGTCGGCGCGCTGGTTCTCCTGTTTGTTCCCCGGGAGAACAAAGACGCCATCCGCTGGGTCGCCAACGTTTTCGCGCTCGGCGGATTTCTTCTCTCGCTGCCGCTGGTGCCCTGGTTCTGGGCGCTGCGCTTTGCACCCGGCTTCAAGTTCGTCGAAGGCGCACCCAACAACTGGATTCCCTCCATCGGCGCGGGCTACGTCATCGGCATCGACGGCATCTCGTTTCTGCTCATCATGCTGACTACGCTGCTCGGCTGGATCTCGATCCTTTCTTCGTGGACCGCCATCGAGAACCGCGTCAAGGAATATTACGTCTGGTTTCTGATCCTGCAAACCGGCATGCTTGGCGTCTTCATGGCGCTCGA
>JASHRB010000147.1 GCA_030037575.1 Candidatus Sulfotelmatobacter sp.
TCTCGCCCGAGGCGTCAACCCCGCGGATCCGCACGGGCAACACGGCCGGCATACGATCCTGCTGACGACGTTCGTTTTTAATACTCTTGGCCTGCATTTAAAATCCATAGACAGTATCCTGAAGAATCCGCGGAAGCGGAATGGCCCCGACGAGTGAGGCACTAAGGTAACCATGCGGTTTCGCCATTTTCGAACTAAAGTTAAAAATGAGGAATGAAGATCGGGCGGGCAAAAACCACAGACACCTTTTCCAATAAACAGCTTCGATAGGGGCTGCCATCTAAGGAATTACAGTGCGGTTTTTTCGAATCAGTTGCGCTGCGCTCATCGTCCCACTGTTCAGCTGGAGCCCGCAAGCCCGCTGCCAGCTACCCCCAGCCGCTCGGTCGCGACCGGTTCCGCCCGAGCTGTTATCAGCTGCGCAGATCGCCAAAAATTTGGAAGCAAGAGACCAACAGCGGGCTGCCGCTTTGCAGCAATTCAGCGGCAGGCGGGTTTACCGGATGCAGTATCGGGGCTGGCCGAGCAATCGCGACGCGGAGATGGTCGTTGACGTGACCTATCGCGCTCCCAATGTGAAACAGTTCAAGGTCGTTTCCCAGAGCGGCTCAACCTTTGTGATCGACCACGTCTTCAAGAAGCTGATGCTCAGCGAGCAGCAGTTCATCAGCGACGCGAACCGGCGCGAAACCGCATTAAACACCCAAAATTATGACTTCTCGTCGGCCGGATATGAAGTTACTCCCTCCGGTCGTGAGTACGTTCTAAACATCGTTCCAAAGAAAAACAATAAGTTCCTTTATCGCGGAAAAATCTGGGTCGATGCCGATGATTTTGCGGTGGTGCGCATCGAAGCGGAACCGGTTGAGAGCCCCTCTATCTGGATCAAGAAAACCGAGATCGAGCATCGCTATGTGAAGGTGAACGATTTCTGGCTTCCCGCGGCAGACCGGACCCAGAGTATGATTCGGCTCGGTGGCGAAGCCGTTCTTTCCATCGAGTATCAGAATTACCGCATCACGCGAAACACGCCGGCGCATGGCATCGAACTTGAGCGCGCCGGCATGGACTCGCACTGACCGACTTGCGCGACTTCCGCCGCCTGACACTTACCTTCCCAGGGGAGCAAATGTAATATTGTGAATTGCGTTTCACGGCGCCGTTCCGGCGAACGTGCTTAGACCGCATTCTGCTGGATGCTTCGCGCCGGCGAAAAAAAACACATTGACTGTGGTGATTCTTCATCTTCTCTTAGCGGTGGCGGTGATGGGCACGATTTCGTCTGCCGTGTTTCTCGCTCTCACTGCGGCGGCCGTGATCCATTTTCGCGCGGATGTTCGCCGGCAACTGAATTCCATCTGCAACGATGCGCAGCTTCCCCCGGTCTCCGTGCTGAAGCCTGTGCATGGCCTGGAAGCGCAACTGAAGGAAAATATCGAGAGTTTCTTCCGCCAGGATTATCCGAATTATGAAATCCTGTTCGCCGCCGACAGCGCAGACGATGAAGCACTGCGCGTCGTGCGTGAGGTGTGTGCCCGCCATCCGCGGATCAAGAGCCGGGTGTTGGTGACCGGAACGCCCTGGCCGAATCCTGTGGTGTATTCGTTTCGCTGTCTGGCGGAGGCTGCGGCGCACGACATTCTGGTCACCAGCGACAGCGACGTCGAAGTCGACCCGCGCTATCTGCGGGAAATTGTGCCGCCGCTACTCGATCCTGAAGTTGGGGCCGTGACCTGCGTCTATCGCGGTAAAAACGCGGCTGGATTTTTCTCCGGCCTTACGGCGATCGGCATGTCCGTTGAAATGACGGCCGGTGTGCTGGTGGCGAATCTGCTCGAGGGCATGAAGTTTGGATTGGGTCCGACAACGGTGGTGCGGAAAGATTCGCTGGCTCGCGTCGGCGGCTATGCTGCGCTGAAGGATTACATCGCTTACGACTTCGCGCTTGGCAATCTCATCGCCAAGGCGGGTTATCGCGTTGTGTTGTCGGGGCACGTGATCGATCACGTGGTGAACCAGCCTTCGTTCCGACGCATGTGGCAGAATCAGCTGCGCTGGGCGCAAACCACGCGCTACTCGCGTCCGAAGGGACACTTCGGAAGCGGACTGATTTTCGCCATGCCTTATGGCGTGCTCGGATTTATAGCTGCGGCGGTGTGGCGGCATTGGGGTGGGGCGGCATTGCTGCTGGCTGTGGCCCTGGTGAACCGCCTCATCGAGGCTGGGCTTGTGGGATGGTCCGTCGTTCGAGATCCCGAGATCAAGCGCGCGCCGTGGCTTTATCCGCTGCGCGATCTTCTGGGGTTCGCCGTATGGCTGGCCAGTTATTTGAAATTGAGCTACGTCTGGCGCGACAGCCGCTTTGAACTGAAGGGAACGCGCATCGCTTTGCGGCAAACTTCTTCCGACACACGATAAAGCGGTGTCCCTTCTTGCCCATTGGTTACCTCATTTTGCGGAGGGTCATTTGCGGGTTCTAGTCACCGGAGCGGCGGGGTTCCTCGGCAGCCATATGGTCGACCGTCTGCTGGGCGCAGGCCATCAGGTGGCCGGCTTCGACAACCTATCGACCGGGCAGCGGAGCTTTCTCGAACATGCGTTCCGCAACCCCGGCTTCACTTTTCATCAGGCAGATTTGCTCGACCGCGAGCGCCTGACGCGCGTCATGGAGGGCGCGGAACTGGTGGTGCACTTCGCCGCCAATGCCGATGTTCGCTTCGGCACCCAACATCCGCGCAAAGATCTCGACCAGAACACAATCGCCACATGGAACGTGCTGGAGACCATGCGCGACCTGGGCTCGAGGAAAATCGTCTTCTCATCGACAGGATCGATTTACGGCGAGCCGGAAATTTTTCCCACGCCCGAAATTTGTCCGTTTCCGGTTCAGACTTCTCTATACGGCGCCTCCAAACTGGCTGCCGAGAGCCTGATTCAGGCCTATTGCGAAGCCTTTGGAATGCAGGGTTACATTTTCCGCTTCGTATCGATTCTGGGCGAGCGCTATTCGCACGGGCATGTCTTCGATTTCTACAAGCAGCTTTCCCAGCATCCCCATCGTCTTCACGTGCTAGGCGACGGACATCAGAAAAAGTCTTACCTATATGTGCACGATTGCCTGGATGCGATTCTGATTGCGCTGCAACGAGCCGACAAGAAGGTAAACATTTTCAATCTCGGCACCGACGAATACTGCGAGGTGAACGATTCGATCGGCTGGATCTGCGCATATCTCGGGCTTCGGCCAAAAATTACGTACGCCGGCGGCCAGCGCGGCTGGATCGGCGATAGCCCCTTCATCCTGCTCGATTGCTCGCGCATGCGGGCGCTCGGATGGAAGCCGCGACTCTCCATCCGGCAGGCAGTTTTGGCCACGATTAAATATGTGAGCGAGCACTCGGCCGCAGCCAACTCCAAATGCGAGCCTTGAGGGCAGCGCAGCAGTTTCTCTGCGATCCTGCCATTCCAGAAAACCGGCTATACTTTTTCCGATGAATACAAAGCCTTCTCGATTCTTATGGTTAGCAGTTTTTTCCACGGCATTCTCCTTCCTGCCGTTTTCGCTGCTCGCGCGAGATGTTCACTCGGCCTCCTCTCGCGCCGCGGCGGTGCTTGATTCCATGCCGCATGCGAAGCACATCAGCCAGGCGGCGATCTCTCCCGATGGAAGTCAGGTGGCGTACATCGTCGATGGCCAGCTTTCGCTCATGCCGAGCGAAGGCGGCGCGGGCGGCGCGCTTGCCATCGAAAACCACCTGCAGCTGCGCGACCCGGCCTGGTCTGCCGACAGCAAGCAACTGGTGTTTATTGCCGACCTCCCCGGCGACACGCCCGCCGCACAAGTTTGGACGGTGAGGGCCGACGGCCAGTCTGCCCGCAAACAAGCGGAGCTGAAGGGCTACGTGCAAGCTCCCCGCTTTTCTCCCGACGGCTCCAAAATTTCCGCTTTGTTTATCGAAGGCATGCCGCGCATTGCCGGCCCCCTAGAACCGATGACCCCACTCGCAGGCGTGATGGATGAAAAAATTTACGAGCAGCGAATCGCGACGCTTGACTTGCGCACCGACACTCTGGCGCAAGTCACGCCGGCCGACATGTATGTCTACGAATACGAGTGGACGCCCGACGGGCAGAACTGGGTGGTAAGCGCGGCCCGCGGAAACGGCGATGCCAACTGGTGGGTCACTCGCCTGTACCTGGCAAACACGCAGAGTGGCGAGTTGCGCGAGATCTATAAGCCCAAACGGCAAATCGCAGAACCGCGGGTCTCTCCCGACGGCAAGAATGTCGCGTTCATCGAAGGACTGATGAGCGATGAAGGTTCGACCGGCGGCGATGTTTATGTCGTGAAAATTTCGGGCGGAGAAGCGCGAAATCTGACGCCGAACTTGAAGGCATCTCCGTCGGCGATCGCGTGGAGCGGCGCTGAGCAAATTATTTTCGCCGAGAACATCGACGGAAACTCCGGCTTCGGTGCGGTGAACATCGGAGAAGGCTCGGTGAAAATGCTGTGGGGTGGAGAAGAGTCGGCCGCTCCCTCTGGAAGCATTTGGATGTCAGCGCCGGGCAAGAAGATGATTACCGCGATCGTTCGCCAGTCAGCTCAGAATGCGCCGGAAGTGTGGGCTGGCGCGATTGGGAAATGGCGGCAACTCACCAGCTTGAACGCAGACGCGAAACCGGCTTGGGGCGAAATGCGAAACGTGCACTGGATGAACGGGGACGAACGCCTGCAGGGCTGGCTGATGCTTCCCAAGGATTTTGAGGCTAAGAAAAAGTATCCCTTGATCGTCAATGTTCACGGCGGACCCTCTGCGGCCTGCATGTCACGCTGGGATGAACGCGCGATGGCGCCTGAATCGGCCATGGGATACTTCGCGCTTTGCCCCAATCCCCGCGGCAGTTACGGTCAAGGCGAAGCCTTCACGGAAGGCAACGTCAAAGACTTTGGCGGTGGCGATTTCGACGACATCATGGCCGGAGTCGATGCAATGTTGGAGCAGTATCCCATCGATCGGAAACGCATCGGCATTCGCGGCCACAGTTATGGCGGCTACATGACGATGTGGGCGGAAACCCAGACCCAGCGGTTTACCGCCGCCGTCGCCGGCGCCGGGCTTTCCGATTGGCTGAGTTATTACGGCCTGAACGACATCGACGAATGGATGATTCCATTCTTCGGAGCGTCGGTTTATGACGATCCTGGCGTTTACGCCAAAAGCGATCCAATGCACTTCGTGAAAGCGGTGAAGACACCGACGCTGATTCTGGTGGGCGACCGCGATGGCGAAGTTCCCATGGAACAATCCGTCGAGTGGTGGCACGCGCTGGCCACACTGCAGGTGCCCACGGAACTCGTCGTATATCCCAACGAAGGCCACGCCTTCGTCAGACCGGCCGATTCGCGTGATTACACACTGCGCAGTCTCGAATGGTTTGAGGAGTGGTTCTCTAAAGCGGATTAGCATCGAACCTCCAGGCAACGGCATTCCCGGCGAATGCTAGTTTTTTCAGGCTAGGCGACGCAAAAGTGAAGACCCACCAGCCAAAAGTGCGCAAAATCTGAGCGTGGCACCACCGGGGGGGCTCATTAAGGGAGTGTTAAGAAATAAACTTTACAAACATCGGAGTTTCGCTATTCTGTCGCTAAGTGCGAGACTATACAGCGATGGCGGCGAGGGCGAGACTTCCGGAAACAGACCGGCATTGGCTGCATGTGCTGGGAACGCTGAATGAAGCGCAGGCCCGTGTCTTTGTCGCCCAGCGCGCTCTCCAGGAAGGGCGTGGA
>JASHRB010000148.1 GCA_030037575.1 Candidatus Sulfotelmatobacter sp.
GGCCCGCGCCGACGCCGAGGGTCTGGCCGTTGCGTGCGTAGACGATGGCGTTCGATTTGACGTGCTTGGCCACTCGCCAGGCAAAGAGCAGGCTGCGCAGCTCCTCCGCCGTCGGCGGGCGCCAGGTAACCACTTTCAGCTCGGACTCGGTGACGCGTCCGGTGTCGGCGTCCTGTAGGAGCAATCCGCCGGAGACGTGCTTGACCACGGGACGCAGCGGAGCCGGGCGGACTTCGACCAGGCGCAGGTTCTTCTTGCTGGCCAATTTGGCGGCGGCGGCCTCCTCGAAGCCGGGCGCGGCGATGACTTCGAGAAAGAGCTTGTGCATCTGTTCAGCGGCTGCAGCGTCAATGGGGCGGTTGACACCGATTACCCCGCCGAATGCGGAAACTGGATCGCAGGCCAGCGCATGCCTGTAAGCTTCGGCAAGGCTTTTGTCGGTTGCGGCGCCGCACGGATTCGTGTGCTTGATGATGGCGCAAAAAGCCTGGTCGAGGCCAGGCTCATTGAATTCCTGCGCGAGGTCCCATGCGGCTTGCAGGTCGACGATGTTGTTGTAGGAAAGCTCTTTGCCCTGAAGCTGGCGCGCATTGGCCACGCCGGCGCCAGAGCCGTCGGAGTACATTGCGGCGTTCTGGTGAGGGTTTTCGCCGTAGCGCAGGTCGAGAGCTTTGTGGAATTGCAGGCGCAGGGTCGGCGGAAAAGCCGTCGAGCTTTGCTCCCCCGGGCGGCCGGGGGCGGCTATCTCCGCCTGGCTCGCAGCGAGCTCGAATTGGCGGATGTCGGGGATGGCCTCCAGGCTTGAGGCGATGGCCGAATCGTAGGCAGCGGTGAGCGCGAACGCTTTTTGTGCCAACTTCCATTTCGTCTCCGTCGACAGAGTGCCTTGGGAGCGCGTGAGCTCTTCGGCGATCGCGGCGTAGTCGGCCGGCGATGTCACCACGGCCACGTCGCGAAAATTTTTGGCTGCCGAGCGGATCATGGATGGGCCGCCAATGTCGATGTTCTCGATCAGCTCGCTGAAACTGACGCCGGGCTGGGCTGCGGTTTTTTCGAACGCGTAGAGATTGACGACCACCATGTCGGTCGGCGGAATGCCGTGTTCGGCCACCGCTGCCCGGTGGGCCGGATGGTCTCGGCGATAGAGGATGCCGCCGTGAACTTTGGGGTGCAGCGTCTTGACGCGGCCATCGAGTATTTCGGGGAAGCCGGTGAGTTCGGAGATGTCTAGAACGGCGATGCCCGAAGCGCGCAGCAGCCGCGCCGTGCCTCCGGTGGAAATAAGTTCGATTCCGAGCCCCGAGAGTTTGCGGGCAAATTCAGCGACGCCGGTTTTGTCCGTGACGCTCAGGATACATCGTCGGATTTTGGAATGGCTGGAAGACATAATCGGTCCAAGTATGGAGGATGAACCCGGCGCGACCGAAAATTCTAGCAGCAATTCCGTGGTTGGTCGTTTGGCGGCGGTCGGTTTGGTCGGTTTAACAAGTCCCAGCTTGCGGGCGGCGGAAGCGTGCGGTTTATTCCCGCTCAGAAACGGCGTCTGCCCCTTAACTTAGGTAACGTTGACCGGCTCCCGTCCGTCTGCAAGGCTGCTGATCATGCGGCAAAAGTTGGAGAAGAACCGGAAGAACACCCGTCCGCCGCGAATTCGTGTCCCCAACAACGAGCAGGCGATCTTCACCGTTGACAATCAGAAATTCATCGGGGTGATCAAGCGGCTGTCGCTTACCGGAGGTTCTGCCGTTTTTACCAGGAACCTCATCCCCCACGGAACGCTTGGCGAAATGGCTCTGAAAACCGTGTTCGGAAAAGTGGAGGCGCAGATTCAGTTCCTGCACACCGGGGCGGATGGAATGCCGCTTACCCAGGCCTTCCGCTTTCTTGATATGGACGACACCAGCCGCCGACGATTCACCGCCGCCGCCGAGCTGATGCAGCGCGAGGGATTCAGCGACGCCAAGGAAGAACGCGGGCCTCTGGACTTCGGTTTGAGCAAATTGGGAGAGAGCATTCGTCGTCTTTCCGGGGCCGTCGGTCCCGGCCGAAGGGACGGCGCGAAACGCTAAAGGGTTCGCCTTTGGCTTGCTCAGGCGGTCGGTGACGAACCGAGTCGGGCGATCATGCCAATGGTGGTCCGAGCCGGGATCGCGGACGAGCAACCACAACCTCCGGCTTACGTCTTTGCCTTGGCCTTCAGCTTCACCTGTCCGGCGGTGAGTTCAACCGAGAATTCAACATCCTGGCAGCCGTATTGTTTACGAATCTCGGCGGTCTTCTTGTGCACGAAAGAGGAGAACGAATCGAGGCTGCCGGAGACATTTTCTCCGGTTTTTTTCTTGGCCGCGACCAGCGTGTTGTAGAGCCGCTCGACCTGCTCGCGATTGTCCTCAGGCCCGTTTGAGCCGGCCTGCAGGGTGATGGCTTGCGAGGCCGCCGCGCCGGCTGCCGCGGATTTGCTCACGCCGTAAACCTGGTGCTGCGGCTTGTGCTCTTCTTCCGCACGGACTCCCTGAATCGAGAGAATCGCATCCTGCGGGCGGCGGTAGCCTTCTTCGCGGATGCGCGACTTCTTGCGCCACAGATCGCTGTAAATGGCGTAGCGCTGGGCCATTTCGTTATAGCGGTAGCGCTGGGAGAAGGTCATGCGGCCGCCGTCGGAAAACTTACGCAGCATGGAGAGCACCTTCCACTCGACCTCGGTGGGCGGGCGCTTGGTCGGATTGCTGAAGTAGATTTCGTATTCGATCTTCAGCCGGCGCAGCTGATTATCGAGTAGGGTTAATTCTTCGTCGGTGGTCACGCATAGAACTCCCACTCCAGTGTAGTGAGAAGCCCCGGCGTGGGCGAGGTGCCCGGCGGTCACCGAGGTTATGGTACGAAAGTAAGGGAGAAAGAGCGATCAGCCCTCGGCCTGGGCCGTGAGCGATCGGCACAGACCGAGCCCCTTACCCGGGCCAGGCGGAAAGCCTGACTGCTCTGCCGAGAGAACCCCGGGGCAATGCTTCACGCGCCCAGCGCCTGGCTCGCCGTTTATTTTGAATTCGCCGCCATCTTTTTGACCATGGCGAGAACCAGCTTACGGTCGCTGTCATTCAGATTGGCAGCGTAGCGGCGGACCTGGCTGAGGAAGCGAACTTCGTCATCGGAGAGCTGCGGCAAACCCTTGGCGCCGTTGTTGTGTCCGGATTCGGAGAAGAACTGCGACAGCGCAATCTCCATGGCGCCGGCAATTTTCGAAAGCGTATCCAGCGAAGGAATCGTGTGGCCGTTTTCTACCCGCGAAAGGTAGCAGCGAAGCAGGCCGGTGCGCTTCTCGATATCGCCCTGGGACATCCCTTTTTGCAGCCGGTAGTTTCGGATGGTTTCGCCGATGTTGATCGTGGGGAGCATTGCAGATGCGACATAGTAACCAGATCGGGATTTTCTGGCAAGTGGAATTTCGTGCTACATCAAAACTGGTGCAATTTCAAGAAGCGCCGGGAAATACTTAGACACTGTATAAGATTGCGCCGAGTCAATTGTTTGATGATATTCCGCTGGGGTTCAGCCCTCGGTTTGATCAAGCAGCGAGCCCGGGCCAGTCACTTCTTCAGATTATCGGCCAGGAAAGCCAGGGTGCGCTGCCACGCATCGGCGGCGTCCTCGGCGCGATACCCGGTTCGGTTATTGGGGTTTTCGAAGGCATGGCCGGCGTCGTCATAAATTTTGACCTCAATGACTTTGCCCAGCCGCTTCATCAGCGACTCGAATTTGTGAACGTCATCGGGCGTGATGCCTTTGTCCTGGCCGCCGAAAAGGCCCAGGATGGGAGCGTTGATTTTCTCGAGCGCTTCGGGGTCGGTGGCAAGATGACCGTAGTTGATGACATCGGCGGCGAGCGTGGGTTCTTCGAGCGCAACCTCGAGTGAGTAGCCGCCACCCATGCACCAACCGATGGCGGCGATGCGGTTCTTCTTCACCTTCGGTTGCGAGGCGAGAAAGCCAAACGCCGCCCGGAGGTCGCGCTTGGCGCGGTCTTCGGGAACGCCGCGCATGATTTCGTGAGCCTCTTCGGGCGTGGTGCCAACTTTGCCGCGGTACAAATCGATGGCCAGAGCTGCGTAGCCTTGATCGGCCAGTTTCGCGGCTTGCTCTTTCACCCAGTCGTTTAATCCCCAATACTCATGAATTACGATGATGCCGGGAAACGGACCTTTGCCCGCCGGTGTGTAAAGAATGCCCTGCACGGCTTCGTCGCCGCTTCTGTAGGAGACGGATTTGCCGTCGGCGGCGAATGCGCAGGTTACAAGCAGCAGGACAAACAACAGCGATGAAAGCGGCTTCGTCATTTTCATGCGGAATTACTCCTGTGCCACCGGTTGCGCGCTATTTCGTTTTGTTGTCGGAGACCAGCAGGTGTAGGCACAAAAATATCAGCAAGATCGCAAACAGCACGGCGAGAAGCCCTCCCACACCAAAACCGCGGCGCGAAGCGAAGAACCAACGGCCCCGGTGGGCGACGAAGGTTAGCCCAACAGCGGGATGAAAGCGCGCGCTTAAGCTGTGTGCGACCGTCATAGTTGAAGCTCCCAATACATGGCGCCGGCAACGGGATTGGTGCAATACGGCTCGATGTCTTTGAATCCCAGCTTGCGATACATGGCGACAGCATCTTTCATCACCGGCTCGACGGTGTCAAGACGCATGCGCTGGTAGCCAATTTCACGGGCTTCGGCGATGATTCGCTGGCCCCGCATTCGACCCAGCCTCGGGCCGCGAAATCGCGGACGAAGATACAGGCGCTTCATCTCGCAAATGCGGCTGGCCTGTGGCCGAAGGGCGACGCGACCGGCCAGTGGGCCGTCGAATTCCGCCAGCAGCAACCGGCCCGGCGGCGGAGCATAGTCGCCGGGAAGCCCGGCAAGTTCTTTATCAAGACTCTGGAAACCCAGGCTGAAGCCCAGGGATTGCGCGTATTCGAGGAAGAGTTCGCGGACCTGGGCGATGGCGGCCGGCGACGCGGCCTGAAAAATCAAAAAACCGATTACCGCCGGAAGCACAGAGGCCGCGGAGTTCCCTGGCTGGATTCTCTTTGCAGCGTCCATGTTCATTTGTCTCTGCCCGCTCGGCACTCGCCGCCGCTCTAACCCATCAGCATGCCGCCGTTTACCTTCAGCACGTGGCCGGTGATATAGGAGGCTTCTTCAGACGCCAAAAATCCGACCGCATGGGCGACGTCATGGACACTTCCCGCGCGGCCGAGCGGAATCTGCTGGACGGCGTTTTCTTTGAACTCAGCGCCCAGCGCCGCGGTCATGGAGGTTTCGATGAAGCCGGGCGCCACCGCGTTGCAGGTTATGTTGCGCGAGCCCAGTTCGCGGGCGATGGCCATGGTCAACCCGATCAGCCCGGCTTTGGAGGCGGAATAGTTTGCCTGGCCCGCCTGACCCGTCTGCCCGAAGACGCTGGTGATGTTGATGATGCGTCCCCAGCGCTGCTTGAGCATGCAGCTGGCCACCTGCTGAATGGAAACGTAGGCGGAAGTAAGATTGGTTTGTAATACCGCGTCCCAGTCGGAGCGTTTCATGCGCAGGACGAGTTGGTCGCGCGTGATGCCCGCGTTATTGACCAGGATGTCGATTTTGCCGAATTGTGCGATGGCGGCTTTGATGGCCGATTTGATCTGCTCTTCGTCGGTGACATCGAGGGGGAAGGCGGCTGCTTTGCCGCCAGAACAGGTGATCTCGCTCGCTAGCGCGTTCAGCTTTTCCTGACTGCGCGCGGCGACGGCGAGGGATGCGCCTGCGGCCGCGAGTTTGAGCGCGCAGGCGCGGCCGATGCCTTGCGAAGCGCCGGTGACGAATGCGACGCGTCCTGAAAGGGACATAGAGCTCTCCGCGGGTGGGCTGCAACCTATGAATTTTGAAGGCAAGATTATACGCGGTGAGGTATCGTTTCTCTAACGATTGCGCGATGTCGGTTTGCCGATTACCATGCCAACACTCCCATGTCTCAACCGGTGACCAGCGAAGCCCTCCCCATGCCTGAAACCTCCAACCCGAAACCGGCCGATGAAATTCCGATTTCGGCCTCGGGTCATCGCTCGAGGCAACGGGCTCCCAACGGGACGTCCGCCTCTCCCCGGACGGCCGCGCAGGCCGGCATCGGGAGCGAGGGCGCTCGCCCAAGCTTGGCGGAGCCCCCCACCGAAGTCTTTGCCGTCTACGGCGTGGAGCCGGAGATTCAGGCTTACGCCATGGCAAAATACTCGCGGTCGGCTTTGTCGATGAAGGAATCTCTGCGCGAAATCAATTCCCAAAAGGCGGAAAAGTTTCTCAACACTTTTTATTTTCAGTACGGCCATCGATCGATTGCCGACCTGGCGCACATGGCGTTGGCGATCGAGCGGTTGTCGATCTTGGCGGCGATCGAAGTCGCCGATGAGCAGCGCCGGGATGGACAGGAGCGCTCGACGCGCTATCAGGATTTCAAGAAAAGCGGATATTACCTCCCTGATTTTGGCGCCGACACAGAAACGCGCCGGCTCTACTCCGAGACGCTGGACTTTCTTTTCAGCGAGTACGAAGCGCTTTCCGCGCACATGACCAATTACCTCATGAGCATCACGCCGAAGCCTGCCGACATGAGGCCGGAGCCGTACGAACGCACCCTGAAGGCGCGGGCTTTCGACATCACGCGATATTTGCTGCCGCTGGCCACGAATACTTCGCTCGGCGAAATCGTGAACGCGCGCACCCTGGAAATGCAGGTGGCGCATTTGCTTTCGCACCCGCATAAAGAAGTGCGGCAATTGGGAGAATCGTTGAAAAAGGCCGCCACTTCTGCAGCCTACAACGCAAATTCAGATTCGCTTGCGGATTTGGTTTCCGAGATTAAGACGGTGAACCCCGCGCTGGGGGCTCGCGCCGAACGAGAATTGCTGCGCGAAATCCGGGTCGCGCCTACGCTCGTGAAGTATGCCGATCCCAATCCCTATGAGATCGAAACTCGCCGCGAGTTGCGGCAAGCAGCGCAGGAGCTGATGGCCCACGAGCAGCTCGCGCCATCGAAGACGATTGTCGATCTGCTCGACGAAGAGCCGCTCGAAGTGGAGATTGCGACCACTTTGCTTTACCAGCATTGCCATTTTTCTTACCGCCAGATTCGGCAGGCAGTGCAGGTTGCCGGCGAGCGCCGCCGCCGCGAGGTCATCGATCGGGGGCTGCGGCATCGCGGCAAGCACGACGAAATGCTGCGCGCCTTCCGCGCCGGGCAGCAATTCCGCTTCGACATTCTCATGGATATCGGCGGCTTCCGCGACATGCACCGCCATCGCCGCTGCCTCCAAGTGATGCAACAATCGACCACACAGCATGGATACGAGATGTTGCTCGATCTGGAAGACGCCGGAGTACGCGACCGGTTTGAATCGGCCATGCGGAGAGCACAAAGCGCGGTCAAAACAATTGCGGCTTCTCCTTCACCCCAGGCGGAAGAAAATTCGCAATACGCGATTCCGCTCGCCTTTAAAAAACGGGCGCTATTCAAAATGGATTTCGCTGAGGTCGCCTACATCTCCGAACTGCGCACCACCCCGGCGGGACATGTCTCCTATCGCAATGTGGCCTATGCCATGTACGAGGCCGTAGCGCGGAAATATCCCGCGTTGGCCAAGCACTTTCGCGTGCACGACGTGGCCGCGCCGGTGGATTTGCTGCAGCGGTGAATTCCGGTGGCGGTGCCGCCGCTCAAGGCTTGTCATTCTGAGCACAGCGAAGTAGCGGTGCATTGGCTGTAACCCGGGTGCGCAGGTGCCAGTCGCGAGACTCTTCCGACCGCCAATGCGCAGTCTTCCGGACGACCTCCCATGGCCGGGGAAACTTTTCCACCTATATTTTTGCAAATTCGCCTTTTATTCGCTTCGTGGTGAATGTATAATCCGGCCAGATTGATGCAATCGTGATTTCTACATTGCAAGGAGCCCCACTCCCATGGCGGATGAACGCGGCAAGGCCATCGACCTGGCAGTCTCGCAAATTGAAAAGCAATTTGGCAAAGGCTCCATCATGCGGCTGGGGTCGAGAGAAGCGATCGTGCCGATTGCGGTGATCTCGACCGGGTCGATTTCCTTCGATGCGGCGCTGGGCGTGGGCGGCTTTCCGCGTGGGCGCGTGAT
>JASHRB010000149.1 GCA_030037575.1 Candidatus Sulfotelmatobacter sp.
AGACAGACCGCGAAGCGGTTCTGCATCCGCCCGGATCGTCCAAGAGTCGCCGGCATGCATCATCCTTTCCGGGAAATTTCGAGAATTCTACGCCCGGCCGAAGCCCACGTCGCTTTGGAAATCTCGGCGGATTCCCTCCTCCACACCGGCTTCGAGCTCTGCGCTCCGCCGGACATGACCGCCAGAGATCTGGGATCCATGCCTTTGGCTTTTTAACCTGGAGATACCCCTAGCCTCGCCCAATCTTTCCCCAAGACGGCCGGGTTTTTGCATGTAGCCGCGCAAGTTGCTGACTGGTCAGCCTTTCCAGCGAAAGGCGTCAGCCTGCGAAAGACCGAGATGGGCGAGCACGCGATTGGCAAATTCGCCCGCCAGCTCATCTAAACTGGCGGGCCGGTAATAGAAGGCGGGAATGAGCGGAAAGATGGTCGCCCCGGCATCGGCGGCGCGGTACATGTTGCGGATGTGGATTTTGTTGAGCGGGGTTTCGCGAAGGCAGAGGACCAGCGGGCGCTTTTCTTTGAGGCAGACGTCGGCGGCGCGCTCGATCAGGTGCGAGGCAATTCCGTTAGCGATGCGCGCCAAGCTGCCGACGCTGCAGGGGATGACGACCATGGCGTCGCTCGGATAAGAACCGCTGGCCACATTGGCGCCGATATCGGTGTTCGATTGCTCTTTGAATTTTGCCGGTGCGGCGCGGCGGATGTTTGTGGCCGAAGCTGGCCCGCCGGGCCGGCCGCTGAGGAGGATCTGGCCGACAAGATTCGAGCGTCCTTGAATCTGTAATTCCTCCGCCAGCACGCGCAGGGCCGAGTCCGATGCGATGAAGTTTACGTGCTTGACCCGCGTGTCGCGATCGAGAACCAGCAACAGTTGCCGCAGGAACAGCGCACCGCTGGCGCCGGTGGCGGCCACCGTCAGATTTTGCGGGGGATGGTTGGGCAAGGCAGCTCCGTGAGGCGCGCGCGTGTTCCGCCTCAAAGGTTGGAGCATAGGGAGTCCGGAAAGCTGAGTCAAGGCGGGTGGAGTCCGAGCCATGGCGTCAACGGTAAATTTGCGATCGCGGCGCAGCGCCGCTCAGCGGCACGCGCTGGCCGGAGTGGAGCGTGAAATCCGCGCCCAGGATTCGCAGAGCCAGCGTAAGTATCTGCGCGAATTTAACCAGGCCTTCCGCTCCTACGATGCGCTGCTCGATTCCCAGCAGCTACAGAACGCGCTGGTCGCCGCCGACGTGGTGCTGGTCGGCGATTACCACGCCCTGCCGGGTGCGCAGCGCTGCGCCGCCTCATTATTCGAGCAACGCACCTTGGTTGGCGATCGTCCGGTGGTTTTGGGAGTCGAAACCATCTTCGCCCGTGATCAGCACATTCTCGACGAGTGGTGGCGGCGGGAAATCGATGAAGCCGAATTTCGCCAGCGCATTCGCTTCGATATTGATTGGGGCTACGATTGGGCGCCGTTTTACGAATTGCTGACCGCCGCGCGCGATCACGGGGAAGCGATCTATGGCCTGGACTGCATGCCGCGCGAGAACCTTCGCAAGATAGGTGCGCGCGACCGTCATGCCGCGGCGAAAATAGCCGAGATTCGCCAGCGCCATCCGAACGCCGTGGTTTTTGTTCTGTTCGGCGAATCCCACCTCGCGCCCGGACACCTGCCGCGCGGGCTGCAAAAAGAAATTCCCGGCGCCAAGCTTCTCACCGTGCTGCAAAACGTCGATGCCCTCTATTGGCGCGCCGCCGGCGAGCCGGTCGACAAGGTCGACGCCGTACGCGTTTCCCCGGACGTGCTTTGCGTTTTCAACGCCACCCCGCTCGAAAAATATGAAAGCTATCGGCTATTTCTGGATCAATGGAGCCGCTGCGATGCGGGCCCCGATTTCGCACCCACCCTCTACAACTTGATTGACAGCCTGGCAGCTTTCCTTGAAATCAACCGTTATTCGCCGCACAACGGCACGCAGCCCAAATTCCTGATCGATCTGCTGCCCGAGGTCCATGGCCACTCGTCGGACGCGACCCTTCGCCGTCTGCTCTTGCGCAAAGGTGTGAGCCCGGAGCAAGGGGACCGAATGCTGGCCCGGGTTGAGCAAGGAGGCTGCGCCTACTTGCCCGAAGTCAACGCCTTCTACATCCGCGAATTCCAAATGATGCACGCCGCCGAAGAGGCCGCTCGATTCCTTCACCACGCCTGCCGCGGATTGCCGATCGGCGTCCATGGCCGCGCCATCCACGACCATCCCCTTGGCGGCCCACCGCCGGCGGCGGACGCCTTCTATATGCGCGTTGTCGAGAATGCCGTTGCCTACTTCGGCTCGCGGGTCCTTTATCCGGCTCGGCCAACCCCTGAAACCGAGGACTCGGTCGCAATATCACGCGCGGCGTGCGAGAGAGCCGCGGAGTCGGCCGTCGCGGGCGACGAGCAGAAATTCGAAACCATGGCTCGAGATTTCGGTTATGAGTTGGGCAGCCGTATTTACGCTCTCTATCTTGCGGGAAAAGTAAAGCCCGGAGGCGTGCGCCGCCTATTCCTTGCCCCTCTGGATACGCCGGGCGCGGCGCGAAAAGTCTGCACGGCCGTAATTGCGCGCGTGCGCGCGGCGTCTCGCTGACCCGCCTGGAACCGCATTCGGCGTGGCGCGATGCTAATCTAGAACCCGCGGAGCAAGGCCATATTTCCCCCGCTGGCAGCGGTTTTCCCGTGAACGCCGAATCCATTCGCAAATTGTTCGAGCAGGTGCGCCGCGGCAAGCTTCCCGCCGACCAGGCGGTCGAAAGGCTTCGCCACCTGCCTTTCGAAGATTTGGGATTTGCGAAAGTCGATCATCATCGCGCCCTGCGTGTGGGCACGCCGGAGGTGATCTTCGGGGAGCGCAAAACTCCATGGCAAACCGCGGAAATTTTTGCCCGTCTGGCCCAGCAGGGCGGCAACGTGCTGGCCACGCATGCTGATCGGAAGCAGTTTTCCGCCGTAAAGAAACGGGTTCCGGCCGCCGAATATCGTGCATTGGCGCGGGCCATCGTCTTGCGCCGAGATTCCCGCAGCTACGGCAAAGGAACCATCGCGGTGGTTTCCGCCGGGACCAGCGACATTGCCGTGGCCGAAGAAGCCGTGGTCACGGCAGAAACCTGGGGCAACGAAGTCAAGCACTTTTATGACGTCGGGGTTGCGGGCATTCACCGTCTCCTGGCGCATCGCGCAGAGCTCAGCAAAGCCCGGGTGATCATCGTCTGCGCCGGCATGGAAGGCGCCTTGCCCAGCGTGGTGGGAGGGTTGGTTGGGGTTCCGGTCATTGCCGTGCCGACCAGCGTGGGCTACGGTGCCTCCTTCAAAGGGCTGAGCGCTTTGCTGGGCATGTTGAATTCCTGCGCTTCTAATGTGAGCGTGGTGAATATTGACAACGGATTCGGGGCGGGATACGTGGCCTCGCTGATCAACCGGCTGTAGAAAAAAAGGCGCGGCTTCGGCCGCGCCCGCCCACCGCCGGATCGCCTTATATTCCCGGCTGATCCGCAGGCTTTCCTTTTACTTCCAGTTTGTTATCCACGGTGAATGCGCCGAAGACCTGGTTGGCCCGCAGTCCAGCGACGTTTTTGTCCATGGCGCTGTCCACGACGCCATACAGGGTCACCTGCCCGTTGGCGACGATGATGCGAATCGGTTTTGCCGGATCGAGCGCGTACTTGCTCAAAACCGGGTCACGGTAGATGGCGCGAGCCGTTCTCAGGCGCACCCCGTCGTCGAAGGGCGATGCCGGTGCGACCCCGATTTCGTCGATTACATCCTTCACGCCCGGCTGGTTGTATACCTCGCCCAGCGCCTGCTCGCGGCCTACGCCGGTTCGATCCTCGCCCTCCACCGTAACCACGCCATCTTTCACGCTGACAGCGAAGTAATCGAAGGTGTTGTCATAACCCACGCGGACATAGGTAAGCTTTTTCGCCAGCTGTTGTGCCAGTTGCGCGTCCGGGACATTCGCGCCCGCAACCTCGATCAGGTTGCGCACACCCTGCACCTTGGAAAGCTTGCGAGTGGTCTTGGCCGCATCCAGTTTTTGCTGATACCGATCCACCGTGCCCGTGAGCGTAACGATACCGTCCGCGACGCTCGACCGCACCGCGTGAAACGGTCTTTTCCTCGCCAGCTTCCTTTGCACGTCGCTTTGAATTGGGCCGTCGTAACGCGCCGCCGGCGCCGCCTGCGCGAGTAGCGGCGCATTCACCAGCGTCGACGCCAGCAGCGCGCGCCATATCTTTGACAAAGGCTTTCGCGTCATAAGGCCACCTCCGACCCGTTGACAAATCTTTACCAATTAACCGTATGGTTAATTGTTGGCTAAGGGAGCAAACCCCGGGATCGTGAAAAAGTTGCACCCAAGGGAGGCGACGGAGGTCTTTCTCCCTCATCCCACCAGGGGTGCGGGTGAGCCCGATTCATTCAGCGGGAGCGTTCTGGCGAGCGGCTCGATTTTGTGCGCTTCC
>JASHRB010000150.1 GCA_030037575.1 Candidatus Sulfotelmatobacter sp.
TTAACCTCACCGGAGCTCCTTGTCGGGCCAGTTCGCGTTTGGCAACGCCATGCAGTTCCGCATACAACGCAGTGAACAGGGCATCAGCCGCCGATTGGTTCCCGCGCTCGGCAGCTTCGATAAGCAAAGAAAGTGTGGATTCCATCGCAATTCTCATTGCGCAGCGCCCAGGTGGGGTGCACGAAAAAGCGCGATCGCTATTGTATGAGGGAAGTCAACTATCCGTAAGTTCATGCCCGTGAAAACGAGCACTTTGTGCCGATCAGCCCAGTTCGGTGGGTTCGCCACTTACACGGAACCGGCCCCACCATCTCCACGGCTTGCTCATGAAAGGAGGTTTGGTTAGGCGTTCTTTTTAGAGTCTGCCCGCCAGCGCGCAGGGATCCACCCGCGGGGGATGCGTCGTGAGACCCTTCCAAGATACTCCCGAAGAGTGGACGACCTGTGTATCTAAATAAGGAGAGCAGCTTTGGGCCCTTAGGAACGAACGGGTGCTATGCGCTGGTATTTCTGGTTCTTTTTCTTGTCCGGCTTTTGTAGCATTCTCTATGAACTGGTATGGCTCCGTCTGGCAATGGCGCAGTTCGCCGTTACCACGGCTCTTGTTTCCATCGTCCTGTCGGTGTTCATGATTGGACTCGGTCTTGGCTCCTGGGGAGCGGGCCATTATGTTCGAACACGACCGCTACATTCTGTTTTGCCGAGTTTACGTCTCTATGCGTTAGGCGAATTTCTTACCGGTGTGTCTGCTCTTGTCTTCGCCCGCGAATTGGGCGTAGGACGAACGCTTCTTCGAAAATTGGACTTAGGTCAATCTCTTTCTTCTCCGATGTACTACGTGCTGGCAGCACTGTGGATTGGACTGACTCTGACTCCTTGGTGTGCGTGTATGGGGGCAACGTTTCCACTTGCGATGTCTGCGATCCGGCAGACATCTCCGGGAGAATCAACGCAAAGCTTCAGCTACTTGTATTTGGCTAACGTGCTAGGCGCACTGACGGGTGCAGTCATTCCACTGCTGATGATTGAGTTGTGGGGGTTTCAAGGAACATTGCACGCGGGAGCAGGGCTAAATATGCTCCTGGCCAGCTGTGCGCTTGCGTTCTCGCTGCGTTCTCCCAACGGAACTGCAACCTTAATCGCAGAGCAACCCTCCGGAGTACCCGCGAAGACGTCGAGTCCAATGCACTACTGCGTTTTGTTTGGCACTGGGTTCACCAGCATGGGGGTCGAAGTTGTTTGGATTCGACTGTTCACCCCCGCTCTGGGCACAGTAGTTTATGCCTTCGCCTCGATTTTGGGCCTGTACTTGGGTGGAACCTATCTGGGAACATGGTTTTATCGCAGGTCTAAAAATGATGCATCAGCCCCCAGCGGTTTGATGTTCGCGTTGTTGGGCTTCCTGGTGTTGTTTCCTCTCTTCATTTGCGATCCCCGGCTGCCTATCATTTATCACTTGCGCATCGCGAGTATCCTTCCATTCTCCGTGATTGTGGGATGGCTGACCCCGATGATCGTGGACGGCACTGCTCAAGGAGACCCTCATCGCGCAGGTGAAGGATACGCCGTCAACATCGCAGGATGCGTATTAGGACCACTGGCATCTGGCTTCTTTCTGCTTCCGTTTCTGGGAGAGAGGTACACGTTATTGACGTTCGCCCTCCCTTGGATAGCAGCAAGTTTCGGGGGAATATGGAGGTCGTTTTCAGCGGCTCGAGCGGACCGTCGTACTTTGTGGAAGCAAGGACTGATCGGAGTGCTTTCGCTGGTCTTGGTGTGCACGACTAGGAATTTTGAAGAACAGTTCTTTCCCCGGGAAGTCCGTCGTGATAGCACGGCCACGGTCACTGCAGCTGGACTAGGATCAAACAAAGTACTTCTGGTCAACGGAGTGGGCGTAACGGAGTTGACGCCGATTACTAAGATGATTGCCCATCTCCCTCTCGCTTTTTTAGAGAGAACCCCCAAGAATGCACTCGTCATCTGTTTTGGAATGGGCACGACGCACCGCTCCGTTCTCTCCTGGGGGATTTCTTCCACGGCTGTCGAATTAGTTCCCAGCGTCGTTTCTGTTTTTCCCTACTTCCACAATGATGCAGCTCAGTTGCTACGCTCACCTCTTTCCCGTATTGTGGTTGACGACGGTCGATTTTACTTGGAACGCTCGACGGAACGATTCGATGTTATCGTGCTGGATCCGCCGCCACCGGTCCAGGCTGCCGCATCTAGCCTCCTCTACTCAAAGGAATTTTATGCCATTGCCAAGCTGCACCTGCGCTCTGGCGGAATCCTGCAGCAATGGTTCCCGCAAGGCCCTTCGAGTGATCTGGCGATACTTGCCTCGGTGGCTAAGGCCTTCGAAGAGTCTTTCGCGTATGTCCGCGTTTTTCATTCGGTCGAGGGCTGGGGCTATCATTTTCTTGGCAGCAGTTCCCCTTTCGCTCCTTATTCTGCCGCGGCTTTGGCAAGCCGCTTACCGCCCCCTGCTGCCGTTGATCTGATCGAGTGGGGACCGGCCCCGACCGCACAGCAGCAGTTCGCGATGGGTGTTGGGTCGCGAGCTATCGCTGGCCGAACTCGTTCGTCGGTCTCCGAATATCCCCGCACTTCAAGATGACCGTCCAGTAAACGAGTACTTCATTCTTCGAAGTCTGCAAAATCGCGAATACAGGAACAACCTATGGGCGCATTTTCTGGCGCGCATAGGGATCGCCCCCTAGCTAAAGGCTGGTACAAAACCGGGGGCGAAAACCCGTAATTGGCGCGAGCTGCTGCTGCATGTACGTGGCAGTTCTCCAGAAATCGGTCACTTTAACCGTAGAGTTGCGATTCCATAGCAGAACACAATTCAGCACTTTGACGACGTAGAGTCAGTGGAGTGCCCGCTTGTTAGGGAGACTGATTCCAAGGCG
>JASHRB010000151.1 GCA_030037575.1 Candidatus Sulfotelmatobacter sp.
CCTTCGTGCAGGCTCTTGCCGGCGTCCTCTTCGAGGTGCACGCGGGTGATGCCGATTCGTTTGCTTCTCGGCTCGGGCTGGTCGGTTTTTGCTTTCTGATCGTCCCTACGCAGGCTCACTTCAATGTGACCTTCCTGGGCCAGCGGCTGGTCATACTGCGAAATCTGGTATCCCTTGGGCAAATCCGGATAGAAATAATTCTTGCGCGCAAAAATTGACCTGTGGTTGATGCGGCAATTCAGCGCCATGGCGGCCAGCGCGGCGAACTCCACGGCTTTTCGATTCAGTACCGGCAAGGCTCCCGGCAGTCCGAGGCATACCGGACAGACATTCGTATTGGGGGCGGCACCAAATCGAGTCGAGCAGGAACAGAAAATTTTCGATGCCGTCAAAAGCTGGACGTGAACCTCGAGTCCGATGACCGGTTCATAAGCTGCGCGCGCGGAAACCGAGGGAGCCAGCCAGGGCGACATGGGGCAATTATAAGGTTCGCGACGGCGGATCTCGGTCCATATGGGCGGCTCGAGCCGGTTGACAACCGCAAACTCCCGCGCGCTAGTTTCCTCGCCGAATGCTCTGGCAGTGGGCGCAGGGGCACACTTCCCGCAGGTATTTCCAGGAATAGATTCCCAGGTCGTGGTCGTCGTTCCATTGGAAGCGGATCGCATACTTGCCGATGCCTTCCGCCGAAACCGGCTTGGCGGCGGGCTTGAACATGGGCAAGGCTCCGGCGGCAAGCCGGGGCGGGTCGCCGGGTTGGCGATGCGATTTCTCGCGCTCGTCACTGCACATGGCGCAGGGGCAGGCATGGCGTAGAAAAACGAAGGAGTAGTGTGAAACGTGGCCGTCGCGCCATTCGATATCCACGCCGGCACCGGTGGTGAGATTCACCTTTACCGATCTCGGGTCGGCGGACGCGGTGGGCGCCTGAAGCGGAGACTGCATGAATTCAGTATCGCACAGGCCATTCCGCGCTTGGGCGCGCAGGGGAGCCGATCGGCAAGGCTAGCGCGCGGCGGTTGAAGCTGCCGTCTTGGGGCTGGTGGCCGCGCCAACTGCCAGGCCTCCGACGACGCCGGCGAGAATTCCCATCAGAATCAGGATAATCGTGCTCTCGACTAAAGTTTTTCCGTGACCCGCCATTTCCTCCTCCTAGCCCGCTTCAGTGGCTATTTCCGGCAAATTGTCGGCAGCGCCAGAATCCGCTAAACTATTGCTTTCCACTAGCAGGCGAAAGGAAATTCTGGCAGTCATGGCCCAACAATGTGAAATATGCGGGAAAAAGCCGCAATCAGGAAACCGCATCAGCCACGCGCATAACGTGACCAAGCGGCGCTGGAACATCAATCTGCGCGCCGTTCACGCCCGGGTGGGCGCAACCACCAAGCGCATGCGAGTCTGCACCTCCTGCCTGCGCAGCGGCAAAGTGGTGAAAGCTTAAGCTTACTGCACGTTCAGCAACTGAATATCGAAGATCAACGTGGCGTTCGGGGGGATCGGTCCGCCCGGAGTGCCTTCCGCGCCGTACGCCAGCGCGGGAGGAATGTGCAGCTGCCGTTTGCCCCCGACCCTCATTCCCGTCACCCCTTCTTCCCACCCCCTGATCACTTCGCCGTTACCGATAATGAAATCGAAAGGCTTGCCCGCATCCACAGAGCTGTCAAACTTCCTACCGTTCGTCAGCCAGCCCGTGTAGTGCACACGCACGTGGCTTCCTTCTTTTGCGGTTTCACCATTGCCGACGCGGACATCCCAATATTGAAGGCCGTCGTCCGTCTTCACCCCGGGTCCGGTCACATGCGCTGGCGCTGCCGTGCTGGCGACGGTTCGAGGGGTCGCGCTCTGCGCTCCGGCCACTCCAGTCGTCAGCACCAATGCCAGGGCAATGAATATGTGCTTCGCCATTCTTTCCTCCCGCTGTTCACCGTGAGGTTGATCTTGAGGTATGAAATCAGCGCTGCCGCGCCGCTCGCGGTTCGAAACCCTCTTTACTCCAGGGCGATCACGTCAATCTCCACCAGCACGTCTTTGGGCAAACGAGCGACTTCGACGGTCGAGCGCGCCGGCGGCGCAGAGCTGAAATACTTTGCGTACACCTGATTCATGGACGCGAAATCGTTGACGTTTTTTAAGAATACCGTCGAGCGCACCACCTTGCCTAGGCCGCTGCCCGCCGCTTCCAGGATTTCCGACAAATTGCGCAGCACCCTTTCGGTCTGGGCTGCAATGTCGCCTCCCACCACCTGCTGCGTCGCCGGGTCGATGGCTATCTGCCCCGACGTGAATATGAACCCATTTGCTTTGATGGCTTGAGAGTAAGGACCGATAGCCTGAGGAGCATCTTTTGTGGAAACAATTGAGCGCATAAGCTTCCTGGCAGAATTAACGCAGATGAAGCAAATGAAGTCAACCCTTGTCACGGGAGCGTCGAGCAAACCTCAGACGATACCACGCCGTTTCTCGACCAGGTTCCTGCGCTGAACGAGGGCCGCCGGCAGACCTGAACTCAAATCCCGCCCAGAAGAAACCCCTTGGAACCACGGATCGAGAGACGGTTACAGGTGATCAGGAATTCGCGTTTTCGCTCCCTCCCCGGGGCAGCGGACATAAGGGCAATGTCGCGCTCGCGAATGGCCCAGGTTTCCGGGCGGCATGGAGACAAGGGATGGCGGGGATCGATGTGTGCCGAGAGTGCGCCCAGCGGCTTGCGAGGGGCGCCGAAATGCACGGACGGATTTAGGGAGTTTGAAACCGGGTGGGGAAATCGCTGAGATTCTCGCCGGACGAATCCGGTCATATCTTCTGCAGTCTCTGCACCTCATGCACACCAGGAATCTTTTTGAGCCCGGCCATGATCGATTCCAGATGCTTGAGATCGGAAATATCGAGCACGATCTCAACGCTGGCCTGGCTGTTCGAGGTGTGCGCTCCGATGTTGCGAATATTGCTCTGCGCATCGCCAATCACGCTGGTAATATTCTTCAACATGCCGAAGCGATCATCGCAGTACACCGTCAACTTCACCGGATAAGCCGTCGGCGTGCTCTCGTCGCGTCCCCACTCGACCTCGATCTTCCGCTCCGGTTCGTACATCAGATTGGTCACGTTGGGGCAATTCACGGAATGCACGGCCACACCTTTGCCGCGGGTGATGTAGCCAACGATGCTCTCGCCGCGAATGGGATTACAGCACTTGGCTCGATAAACCAGCATATCGCCGTGGCCTTTGACCATGATCGCGTTGTGGTCGCCGAAGACCCGGCGCACCACGCTCGCAATCGCGCCGGGTTTGTTGGTGAAGCCTTCGGCTTCAATATCTCCGGCCATGGACGGCGTAGCCCCGGCCGGGAGCGCGCGGCCGAGCACCTGCCGCGCCGAATATTTTCCGTAGCCGATGCCGGACAGCAGATCGTCAACCTTGCCCAAACCGTAGCTGCCGGCAACTTTCAGCAGGTCCTCATCTTTAATGTCCTTCAGCGCAATGCGATATTTGCGCGCTTCCTTCTCAATCAGCTTGCGACCGATTTCAATGGAACGCTCACGCTGGTGCAGGTTGAGCCAGTGCTTGATCTTGTTGCGCGAACGGGATGACTTAACCAGCCCCAGCCAATCGCGGCTGGGCTTGTGCCCGGCCTGGGTGATGATCTCAACGATGTCTCCGGAATGCAGCTTGTGGCGCAGCGGTACCATGCGGCCGTTGACCTTCGCACCCACGCAGCAGTGACCCACTTCGGTGTGAATGGTGTAAGCAAAATCGATGGGGGTAGCGTCGCGCGGCAGGACCACAACCTTGCCTTTGGGCGAAAATGTGTAAACCTCTTCGGGATAGAGGTCGACCTTCAGGGACGACAAAAATTCGTTGGGATCGCTGACATCCCGCTGCCACTCGACCACCTGCCGCAGCCATGCCAGTCGCTGCTCATCCTGCGCCGATACCGGGCCGTCTTTATATTTCCAGTGGGCCGCGATGCCCTCTTCGGCCATCTTGTGCATCTCTTCGGTGCGAATCTGGATCTCGAACGGAGTTCCCTCTTGGGTAATCACCGATGTGTGCAGCGACTGATAGAAATTCGGCCGCGGCATCGCAATAAAGTCCTTAATGCGCCCCGGCACCGGCCGCCAGATGTTGTGAATGATTCCCAGCACCGCGTAGCAATCCTGCAGCGAGCGCGTGATCACCCGCATCGCGAACAGGTCATAAACCTGCTCCACGGCGATATGCTGCTTCACCAGCTTTTTGTGAATGCTGTATAGGCGCTTGATACGGCTTTCGACTCTTGCTTGAATTCCCGCTTCTTTCAGTTTTTCTGCGACGATCGCCTGCACCTTTGCGAGGAACGCCTCGCCCTGTTTGCGCCGCGCGTTCACTGCTGTTTCAACCTGCTCATAGCCCGCTGGATCGAGAAACCGGAATCCCAGGTCTTCCAGCTCACCGCGAATCTTACCCATGCCCAGGCGGTGCGCGATGGGAGCGTAAATATCGAGCGTTTCTTCGGCAATTTTGCGCTGCCGCTCCGCTTCGAGGTGTTCCAGGGTACGCATGTTGTGCAGGCGATCGGCCAGCTTGATGAGCACGACGCGGATGTCATCCACCATGGCGAGCATCATCTTGCGCAGGTTTTCGGCCTGCGCTTCTTCGCGCGTGGCAAAGTCGATTTTGCTGATTTTGGTGACCCCTTCGACGATGTGCGCGACTTGCTCGCCAAACTCTTTACCGATGTCGACGATCGTGACCGAGGTGTCTTCGACTGAGTCGTGCAGCAGCCCCGCGGCAATGGCGACTGGATCCATCTTCATGTCGGCCAGCACCAGGGCGACTTCCAGGGGATGGACGAGATAAGGCTCGCCCGAGGCCCGGGTCTGGCCCTCATGCACGCGCAGCGAGTAATCGTAGGCTTTTTTGACGATGGAGAGGTCGTCGTGCGGACGGCTTTCCTGAAGCTGCTTCATCAGCTCGCGAAATTTGGTGAGCGTCAGAGCGGTCGTGGCAATCTGATGCCGCAGACTCGGCATACCGGATTATAGCCCGCGAATAG
>JASHRB010000152.1 GCA_030037575.1 Candidatus Sulfotelmatobacter sp.
GTCGACCACTTCGTCGGACACGAAGTTTGCGTTGTCGCTTTCGACCTCACAGTGATGCTGGTAATCATAATGGCCGCGATCCTGCACATATGCCGTGAGGGCCCGCGGCAAATCCTCCGGCTTGTATTGGCGAATCAAATCGATTACATGATTCGAAACCAGTGCCGGAAACCAGCGCACGCGTTCTCGCGCCGTTCTTATATCATCGGAAACCCACACCGGGGCGGCGGACATGACTTCGATCTCTTTAAAATTCCGTCCTGCGGCGCGCGCGCCTTCTTTCACAAAACTCAAACACCAATCGATGAGTACCGGATCGGCGAATTGCAAAATAATTCCGTCCGCGACTCGGCCCGCCATGCTCAGAACTTTGGGCCCATATCCGGCGATCCACACGGGTGGAGAATTTTGCGCCCACGCGAGACGCGCAGCCTGTCCATCGTGCTGGACTTCTTTGCCGCTCGTGAGTTCGCGGAACACTTTCACAGCCGCTTGCAATTGCGACCAACTCACTGGTTTCTTGCCCAGGACGCGGCGCGAGCTATCGCCGCGCCCAATGCCCAATTGCATGCGTCCATGAGAAATCAGATTGAGCGTCGCGAACAGGCTGGCCGTAACCGTAAGGTCGCGGGTTGCAGGGTTGGTAACGCAGGTTCCCAGCCGCATGCGCTTGGTGTTCGTTGCCATCAGGGTGAGCAGAGGGTAGGGATCCATCCATAAAACGTGTGAATCAAACATCCAGCCGTATTCAAATCCTGCAGCTTCGGCCTGCCGGGTGAGGGCGACGATCCGTTCGACCGTCATATCAGGTTTAAAGGTGATGCCGAATTGCATGGCTGGACCTGCCCGCAGAGCGAGAAGCTACTGAGGAGAGGCAGTGTAGCATAGAATTCCATTTGGAATCTTGTTGCGTGTGCGACTGCGAGACGGGAGGACTATGGGATTCGACACGATTATCAGAAACGGCATCGTGGTAACCGCGACCGATACTTACCCAGCCGACGTAGCCATCGAAAATGGACAAATCGTCGCATTGGGCGCGAATCTTCCCGCACAAAATGCAAGCGCGGTGATCGAGGCGTCGGGCAAATTCGTTCTACCGGGAGGAATCGACGTACACACGCATCTTGATATGCCCTTTGGCGGTACGACCAGCGCCGATGATTTCGAAACGGGAACGCGCGCGGCGGCCTTCGGCGGTACGACTACGCTCATCGATTTTGCGATTCAATACAAAGGACAGCCGCTGCGCCAGGCGTTCGACACGTGGATGAGCAAAGCTGCAAACAGGGCGGTTTGCGACTATGCGTTTCATTGCATCGTGACCGATGTTTCCGGCGGACAGCTTGCGGAAATGAACGATCTCGTGCGCGAAGGAGTAACCAGCTTCAAATTGTTTATGGCCTATCCCGGCGTCTTCATGCTGGACGACGGTAGCATCTTCAAGGCGCTGCAGACCACTTCTAAAAATGGAGGATTGGTTTGCATGCACGCGGA
The DNA here is from genome assembly GCA_030037575.1 of Candidatus Sulfotelmatobacter sp. Lineage (GTDB taxonomy): Bacteria > Acidobacteriota > Terriglobia > Terriglobales > Acidobacteriaceae > Sulfotelmatobacter. The sequence goes on from JASHRB010000152.1 coordinate 1,498, forward strand.
AAACGGGAGCGCAATCGATGTCATCGTGCAGCAGGCACTGGCACAAGGGAACAAAGCTCCGAAGTATCACGCGCTTACCCGGCCCACGACTGCGGAAGCGGAAGCGACGGCGCGAGCGATTGCCCTGGCAGAGATGGCAGACGCGCCTCTCTACATTGTTCACCTCAGCTGCAATGATGCGCTGGAAGAAGTTCGCGAGGCGCGCGATCGTGGGCTGCCCGTGTATGCCGAGACGTGCCCGCAGTACTTGTATTTATCGATTGACAAGTTCGATGCCCCGGGATTCGAAGGCGCCAAATATGTTTTTACTCCGCCGCTGCGCGAGAAGTGGCACCAGGAAAAACTGTGGAACGGATTGGCGCGCGATCATCTGCAGGTCGTATCCACCGACCATTGCCCGTTCTGCTTTAAGGAACAGAAAGAACTGGGCCGTGACGATTTCACAAAGATTCCGAACGGAGGCCCGGGAGTTGAGCATCGCATGAGCTTGATTTTCTCGGGAGGTGTGGCGGGCGGGCGTTTTAGCGTGAATCGCTTTGTGAAACTGATTTCGACGACGCCGGCAAAATTGTTTGGACTTTATCCTCGCAAGGGAACAATCGCCGTCGGAAGCGACGCCGACCTTGTGATTTTCGATCCCGAGCGCAAGCACGTGATTAGCGCGAAGACACATCATATGCGTGTGGATTACTCGATGTTTGAAGGGATTGAAGTCACCGGAATGCCTGATGTCGTGCTCTCGCGAGGAAGAGTGGTAGTCGAGCACGACAAGTTTCTCGGCCGGCCGGGGCAAGGAGAATTTCTGCGTCGATCAACTTACACGCAGGTGAGCGCCTGAGCGGTGACAGAAATTGTCTCGGTCAACTTTCAGTCTGCCACGATTCGGCCAACCATTTCGTAATAGAATTGTGATTGCATTGCAGCCGTGACATGCCGATTCTTACGCACATCCTGCGATGGATGTAAGCATCGGATTGGCACAGGTCGCGAGAGAACGAGGCGGCCAATGCCTGGAATAACCGGCGCTGGACAGTAAAAGAACTGACTCCATGTGAGCCACCGGAGTACGCTCGGTTCAGCGACGGCCAGTGCTCGGCGGAACCAGGATTGAAGAACCAGGATTGAAGAACAATGATGCCCACCTTTGGCGCTCCAATGATCAATCTCTATTCGCGCGATCTTTCTCGGGCGGCGGCGTTTGATTCGGGACTCGGCTTTGTTCAGCGCTTTCGCACTCCAGAGTCCGGCGAACCGGTCCATAATTGAGCTCACATTAGATGGTTTCACACTCGGAGTCGCCACCCTGGAAGCAGCGAAGGAGCACCATAGCCTTCAACCGGAAGGAGAAGGGCGCTGGGTCGAAATCGTGCTTTGGACCGAGGACACGGACGCCGCAGTGAAAACCTTGGTCGCCAGGGGTGCACGTCTTCTCTCTCCTCCTCACGATTTTCTCGATGGCAAGCTGCGGGCCGCCTGGATTGCCGATCCGGATGGCAATCCCATCCAACTTGTTCAAGAGAGACCTTGAAACGATCACGCTGTTTAGTGGCTCGGCGCGGGCGGCAAAGTCCCAGACTCGTCAGGAGCCATTTCGCGGCTCGTCTGCGTGCCAACAGCAAGTTGCATTCTGCTCATCCGTCTGCGTTGGTGACAGTGGCCGCCGACCATTCACAACCGGATGTTGTTTCAGGCATCGGTTCCCTACCTACTTCACTGCCGGTTAACTGATGCTTACTGAATGGGTTGGGATGGTGCCGGGTCGTACTTGATGATTGGGATCTTCAAAGCCCTCAACATTCTGTTCCGCAAGAAAGTCGCGGACCAGTGGATACGACGTTCCCAATATGAACCCTACGTTCAAGGGAGCGTCACCGTTGGACGTAATCCTTCGAACGGGGATGCCCGCTATGGATGAAAACTCGCCGTCTGCTCGACGGCAGGAGGGGAGGGGTAAATGCCGCCCACAGCATGGGTTAACGAACCGGACACGCATCGGCTCATCCCTGCTCGATATGCGGAAGGTGGAGTCTCGGCTCTGGCACAACTGACAGATGACGAGGAAATGCAGGAAGGGATTTTTGAGCTGGACAATGCAACAAATGATCGTCTGTTAGAAGAATCCGATTTGTTGCCAGGCATAGACGCCAGCGAGCTGGTCTTGGGAATTCCGAGCTGTTGGATCATTAACGCCCGCGTTTTGTCATGTCGCGAGCGGGGGTAGCAGATTTTCGAGTGCGGATAGAGGTGCGTGGTATGCGGGCTTCGAGCTTGAGATATCCCAGGCTGAGGTTGCCTACCATAAGCGTCTCTGGCTCATGGAGATTAACTGGAACCTGAAGGAAGTTGGCGACTACGCGATTTCGCGCTGAGCTTCACGATATCAGAAGCAGCCCTCAACACGCAGATTGCCTGAATCCATCCGACTACACAGCCTCGCAGGCGCTTGGAGCTGTGCTGCTGGCAGAAGGTTCTGCTGGAATCGTTTACCCCAGCGTTCGTCGTCCCGGACGGACTTGCATCCTGTGCTTTCGCCCGGTACTGGTTACGAACGTGAGGCTCGGTTCAAGCTTCACCTTGCTTTTTCCCGACCTAACGTATCCACCGGTGATATCTCCTCGTTAAATGGTAACGCTGCGACACGAGTCCCAGCCTCAAGGACAGGAGGCTGGGAGATCGATTGCAACGAAAGCCCCTTGATTCGCGGTTTCATGCTAATGCCTCAGCGTTTTTTCCCTTCTGCGGCTTCACATAGGCGTTACCTCAGTTACCGCTCCACACGGAGGTCACCTATCTATCGAAATTGGAGAGCCCCAATATTATGCAGTCCCACGCAGATTGGCCAAGGAGAGCTTTATGAACGACCAAGAATTTAATCGGGGCCCCCAAAATAAGCGCGCGTTGGCCGCCATCGTCGCGACGCTTGCCATTTACGTTTTCGTAATCGTTTCGACCGCAGCGGCGCAAACCCCCTCTACGACCTCCACAACACAAACAAGTGCTTCCGCCTCAACCACGCAGTCAAGTTCGCCCACTTCGTCATCTTCGCAGGCGATGGCGAAAGACAATGCTCCTAAACTGAAGTTCAACCCAAAACCCTTCGACATTACAAAACTGAAACCTGGAGTGCCGGTTGCTTTCGACCTTTGCAACGGCGGCACGCCCCCAGCGCCGACCAGCGATGCGGAGGGACTCCAGATGGATACGGCGCTGACGCCGTGCGGCGAACAATCCACCTCCACGCCAAACTTCGTTTCCGGAGGAAACCCACCCTATAGCTTCCAACTCGACTCGGGATCGTTTCCTCCCTTGGGCATGCACCTTGGGCTGAACGGACTGTTGTACGGCACGCCGGCACCGCCGACACTTAGCGGGTATAAGCCGTTTCGCGTTTGTGCAGTAGATATGGGTAGCACTTCGGCATGCAATGACGTTGGGGTTCCGCCGCAGGTGCAGGCGGCTAAAGGCAGCTCGCACACCGGTCTGATCGTTGGCACAGCACTTCTTGGTGGCGCCGCAGTCGCCGGAATTGTAGCAGCCCGGTCGTTAGCCGATAGCAGCACATCCAGCTCTTCCTCCAGCGGAAGTTGCACGTCGATCGAGAACTCGTGCAACAACCTGTCAGCCGAGTGCCTGAACGATAACAACGAATCCGCCTGTGAGCAGATATCCTCGGTCTGCACACAGATGTGCCAGTGCGAAGGTTTCAGCAGTTTCAACACCGAAACCGGGAGCTGCCAGTAAGTCTTCTGGCTGGTCAGGACGAGGCCATGAGAAACGCGTTCTATGCCTCAGTCCTCGCTATAACAGTTGCAGGCAGTGCTTTAGCGCAGGGTGTTGGCGGCACAGTTCTCGATCAGGGCGGTGCCGCCATAGCCGCCGCGAATATCAAGCTGGTATGCGGTTCAAGCGTTTTTCGCTCGACCACCGACCAAAAGGGATTGTTCACCCTGAAAGAGCGGCCGTCTTACGACGGCTGCGCTCTTTTTGTCTCGAAAGATAAATTTGCGCCGTATTCACAGGCGCTCCATGCGCGACCTGCGCTCCTCGAAATCAAGCTGGCAGTCGCCACTGTCCGCGAGACGGTCCACATCGAAGCGAAATCGGAAGAGAATGTCCTCGACTCCGTT
>JASHRB010000153.1 GCA_030037575.1 Candidatus Sulfotelmatobacter sp.
ACTCACACGAGACTGCCGATGGTCTTTCCGTGCACAGCTTCGAGACGCTGATGGCAGAGTTGGCCAGCCGCGCGCGAGTGACCTATGCGCTCAAAGCGCAAAAGGCGGCGGAAGAAAAAACGAACTTAACATTCCAGCAAATGCCGGAGCCGACGCCGATGCAGGCCCGGGCTTACGAACCAATTCGGATGTTCCCAGTAACCGCGAGCTGAATTCCATGCCATCTCACCGGAAATCAACAGAGTACCGTATCGGCTCTAATGGAACTTCGGATTAAGACAACAGAAGCCCATTACGGCGAAATGGGTAAAGGGTCAGGACCGGCTCGATTCTCTGGTTATGGACACCTGGAAGAAATAACGCCCGATTGCTTTGCTGCTTGCTTGGTTTTGGGTGAGAGCGCGGGAGTGGGTTTGTGTTCGCCGCGAACGTGATTCGCAAATGCACCGCTCCGATTGTGGGGCTTTACATTGTGACCAAGCGCCTGACACCGTCACAGCTTCGCAGATTACCCAAAGAGCTGAAGCGACGGCTTCCACATGGGAAGGCAGACTGGCCCCGCACTACGGGTTAACCCTGTAGACTGTGCCTGCGCGGCCAGCTCCGCCGCTACCAGTAACACCAAAAAGTGTGCCCTGCTTAGAGCGCAGGAGACCGCTGCTGGGACTCCAGCCATCTCCTCTATAAGCGGGGAAGCGGTGTAGGATGGTCTCCGTCCAGTTCGTGCCTTCTGTCGTAGACGGGCTCAGCTCGTAGACGGTGCCACAGCCCACCGTATAACCGACATATGCGCAAGTACCCTCTCCGCCGCCATACTCCGTCGTGCCATAAAGATTTCCGGCCCCATCGAAAATCACGTTGTATGTCGGATAGATGCCATCGCTGGAAGAAGCGCCGAAGCTGTAGAGAGTGTTCTCGGTCCACTCCCCGCCCGGCACTGCAGGGGGCATCAGCTCGAAGACGTTGCCGGTCTCATTCTGCCCACCACTGGATGTAACGCCGTAGAGATTCCCGTCGCCACGAAGAGTCAGGCTGCCAGACGGCATGTCGCCATCCGGCAGAACGCCGGTGAAGTTATAAATCACCTTATATTTCCAGGTTCCTCCTGCTGTGGCCGGAGGAGCTAGCCTGTAGACTAGGCCATAGCCAAATTTCCCTCCAGCCTCAGTTGCGCCATAGAGGTTGCCCTTCCCGTCCAGTATCGGCGTGCCTACGGGATTCCAGCCTTCTCCGCCGTTAAAGAAGTGGATCACGGTCTCGGTCCATGCTCCGCCCTCCGTGGCGGGAGGCGTCAGTTCAAACACGACCCCGCAACTAAGGCCCTCGCAGGTACCTGTGTCTCCGCCATACGTGGTTACGCCGTAAAGGTTGCCCGAGCTGTCGAAGATCACGCCCCTCCCAGCAAGCGGCGTCCGGCCATCGGTGCCTCCGCCCTGAAAACTGTGGAGCACGGTTTCCGTCCATTGCCCTCCCTCAGTAGCGGGAGGCGTTAGTCGGAAGACGACCCCCAGATCATACGTTCCACCTTCGGAGGCCGTACCATAAAGGTTGCCCGAGTGATCAAAGATGACTCCACCAACCGGCAAGGACCCATCGCTCCCGGTGAAGGTATAGAGTACATTCAAGGTCCATTGTGCGCTGGGTGGTACGGGATGCAATAGTTCATAGACTGCTCCATCATTCCCTCCGCCCGGGCCCGACGCATCCGTGCCGTAAAGATTGCCGTCACTGTCGGCAACAAGATTTCCATAGGCAACTACTGGCCCGGGGTTTTGAAAAGAGTAAAGCACGTGTTCGGGAGCGGCGAAAGCCGCACCGGATAAGCACGTCACGATGAGGGCGAGCAGCACACCACGATTGACTAGAGATTCGCGGGTCATAGGGAAAACCTCGTTAACTAATCCTTGGGTGAAAAGAAGGCGGGGCTCGGGGGGGGGTGCCCTGCCTAAGAGCGGAGCCAATTATACACCCCGATCAGACGGTCCCTACCCGCTAGAACGAAGGATTATAGTCGGCTGCGAAGTTGCCATGGTTTCCATGAATACTTTAGCAGGTGTACTCTGGCTCGTTGGAGCGCTGGTTTGGCTAAGAAGAGCGGTGGCGGGGGAAGCACGTCCAACCACACGAACACCTTCGTTTTCCCAGCTTGAACCCCGGACCGAAACAAATCGTAGATTTGGAATGTGGTTTTGTTTTGTTCTCTACACTATTCTCGGTGTTCTTTGTTGGCGATAAATCTATTCACCGTCGAAAATCCTCTCCTGGAACTTAGACAACAGGCTTGGGGGCAAGTTGGGTTTATAAGGGTAATGGTCACCTCGTAGCCAAGCTTGCGAAGTGCTCTCGCCAGGATTTGAGCCCGTTTCTTTTTGGTTCGTGGATCAGCTTCGCCGCCTTGCTCGATAAATCGCACTCCTTCATGCAGAATCTTCCAGGCCAGACGACAGAGCCGATGAGCAATGGCCCAGATGGCGGACTTATAACCCAATCGGGGTAGCAGACGCCGGAACAGCGCCGGAAAGTAACTTGTAGAATACAATCATTTTGTGCAGTGTTTATGCGGTCAGAATCAACTTCGTCGTTGTCGATCAGGCTTCTGTACCAGGCTCGACGTCAGCATATCCACACTAAAACACCACTACCTTGCCGACCCCTCGCCTAATTCCATTCCATTTCTGCCTTGCTTGTATACTCTTTGCTTCGGAAAAGGTCGTTGATAGCCTGATCGTTTTCAAGCGCACCAAGCCAGGGAGAATTCCATGAGATCTCGGCGCAGTTTCATCTGGAGAATTTCGCCCGCCCTCCTCTCGCTGTTCCCACTTTTTCCCGCCGCGCAAACTTCATCTCCGACGCCCGAACCCGCGCTCCAGGTCACTTCCATGGATCGCACCGTCGACCCGTGCGTCGATTTCTTCCAATACGCTTGCGGCGGATGGATCAAGAACAATCCCATCCCTGCTGACCAGTCTTCCTGGGACACCTACTCGAAAATGGAGGACGAAAACCGCGCCCGGCTGCGCGAAATTCTCGAGGCCCAGTCCGCGCCGAACGCCGGCCGCACTTCGGCCGAGCAAAAAATCGGCGACTACTACTTCTCCTGCATGGATGAGAAGGCGATCGAGGCCAGGGGAATCGACCCGCTCAAAGCGGATCTCGATCGCATCGCCGCCCTCGATTCCAAGGCGCAACTCGCCGACGTCGCTGCGGCCATGGCCGACGATGGCGTCTTGTTTGGTTTCGACTCGCGCCAGGATTTTCGCGATGCCAGCCAGGAAATCGCCGAAGCCGATCAAGGAGGTTTGGGCCTTCCCGATCGCGACTACTACCTAAAAGACGATGCAAGATCCGTAGAGCTGCGCCAACAGTACGTCGAGCACGTGCGCCGCATGTTTACCCTGCTGGGCGATTCTGCGGAAACCGCACGGGCCGAGGCCGACGCTGTCATGGGCATCGAAAGCGCGCTCGCCCAGGGCTCGCAAACCCGCGTGCAGCGCCGCGAGCCAAAGAATCTCGACCACAAAATGACCCGCGCCGACTTCCAGAAAATCACTCCTGATTTTCCATGGAACGTCTACTTCCGCAAAGTCGGCCTGCCCTCGCTCTCATCGCTGAATGTTGCCTCTCCCAATTTCTTCCAGGCTCTCAACCGCGAGTTGGCAAAAGAAAGCTTGGCGGATTG
>JASHRB010000154.1 GCA_030037575.1 Candidatus Sulfotelmatobacter sp.
GAAAGATAACGGCGCAACAACCGCTCGATTGCGTTGGGCACCTCTGTCGCCGGGCAGCGGTAGCCGACCGGTCGGGCTGTTGCCTGGTTCAGCCCCAAAGCTCCCCCGAGGCAGAAGTAGTAGGCATCGACCATCCCGCCGTCGACTTTGAGCTTTTTGCCTTCGATGCCGATGTCGGCGATCCAGTGCTGGCCGCAGCTGTTGGGGCATCCCGTGACATGGAGTTTCAGTTGCTGATCGAAAGCCGGCAGCCGGTCATCCAGTTGTTCCACCAGCCAGCGCGAAAAGCTTTTGGTCTCAGTGATCGCCAGTTTGCAGAATTCGGTTCCGCTGCATGCGATGGTTCCGCGATAGAACGGCGAACCGCCGACGCGCAACCCGATGGCCTCGAGTTCTTTGCCAAGTGCAGCAGCCTCGAGCCGCGGCACGTTTACGATGAGCAGGTTCTGCATGTTTGTAGTGCGCAATTCGCCAGAAGCAAAGCGTTCGGCGAGATCGGCAGCCGAACGCATTTGTTCGGCGCTAATTCGGCCGCGCAGAACTGCCGCTCCCAGATAGCAGAGCCCCGATTGTTTTTGCGGATGCATGCCCACGTGATCGCGGTAAACATCGTTGGGAGGCTGCTCGGGGGCGGCAGGATCAAACTGAAATCCGATCCTGTGCTCCAGAGCTTTTTGAAACTCCTCCGCCCTCCAGCCGTGACGCAAAAACAAGAATTTCAGGCGGGCGCGTTCGCGATGCTCGCGGAGTGGATCGGAGTCGCGGAACAGTTCGGCCACTCCTTGCAGCGCGGGTAGAACTTGATCCCAGCGTACGAATGCGTTCAACCGCAACCCCAGATGAGGGTCGGTCGAAAGGCCGCCGCCGACGCGTAATGAAAAACCGATCTCTTCCCCTCCGTTGACCGCCCGCTTGATCGCCGTCAGACCAATGTCGTTAATTTCCGGATACGGGCACCAGACCCGGCATCCGGTGATCGATATCTTGAACTTGCGGGGAAGGTTGTAGAACTCGGCGTTACCGGCGAGCAGGCGATCGGCGGCCAGCGCCAGCGGTGATGCGTCGCAAATTTCATCGGCGTCGATGCCGGCGACGGGGCATCCGGTGATGTTTCGTGCGACGTCTCCACAGGCGCCGATAGTGTTCAGTCCAACGCGCCATAATTCGTCGAGAACTTCCGGCAAGCTTTCAATGGTGATCCAGTGCAGTTGAATATTCTGCCGCACGGTAATGTCGGCGCTGCCGCGCGCGTAGCTCTCGGCGAGGCGGGCGACGACGCGGAGCTGATTGGAGCCAAGCAGCCCGTTGGGAACGCGAATGCGCAGCATAAAGCGCTCGAGCGCTTTACCCTCGCCGTGCTGGCCGCCGAGAACGCCCGCTCCGTCGCCCTGGGTATAAACGCCCCACCAGCGCAAGTACGTCCCCATCCACTCCGGCGGAATCGAATGGAAACCTTGGCGCGCGAAGCGGCGAATCTCTGCCAACGCCTCCCACGGATTTTTCTCGCGCTTGAGGCGCTCGGCCTTTTGCGCCTTGGTTTCTTTGTTTGCGCTTGCCATATTTTCCCCAAAAAAGAACCACCGCCAGAAAGCTTCTGGCGGTGGTCGATGAGTGCTGCAACTTGCAAGATTCCTAGATCAGCAGCCTCTCTATGCCAGAAGACACGCCTGCCCACGAACAACAAGCAAGCACGCTGATCTGGCGAAGACTCCTGGAATCGTTCATGATTTCTGGCATTCTAAACGGCGATCGGCCATGCCGTCAACGCAAGATGCCGATCGCTGCCATCAGGTTTTTCGATGAGCGAAAAACTATCGGGATGCAAAACAAATTATGGCCGACTCGGGGATGCGGTAAGGCCACAAGCATAGGCATAGTGGTCGATGACCTCGCCAATCTTGTGCCGAATCAGGTCGGAGGGGCGGTTGGCCAGCGTTCCTTCGCGCACCGCCGTACTTTGGTTGGGCAAATATTGGCTGAGCAAAGAAATGGGCGCGGGACATTCGGACAAATTCGAAATCAACTTCTGCACGGCGGATGTAACCGCCGGCAGCGGCCAGTAATAACGGGAGCGATCGCTGAAGCTGTACCTGCGGGCCAAGCGCAACGCATCCTCATCGCCCCGGTAATAGCTCTTCCAATATTGGGGATCGGCGAGCATTCCATCTTCTAAAGCTTCGAGCACCGGGGAGAGCGCGATGCGTTTTCCTTCGCCCAGCCACTCTCGTTCCACGGCCGCCAACGCGAAAATCGCCTCGCGGAAGGCAAATGTCAGCCATGGTCCGACTTTCAAAATGGCAAAATGGTCGCGCACCATCTGCCGCAGCGCCGAGCGAGTTTGATAATCGGTAGAGTGGGCTTCGTAGACACCATGCCACCCTTGGTCCACGATTTGAGAAAGTTGCCGAGCGTTTTCAGATCGATATGGAACGACCACGGCATCACCAAATTCCACGCCGGGCTGAACCACAATGGCGATCACGCGTTCCCAAGCGGATTCGAGACTGCGCTCGACGAATGCGCGGCGGGCGGCTTCGACCGTGCGCCATAGATCTTCAGCGCGGGTGATTTCCGGAGCTGGGGCGTCCTTCAGTTCTCCCCCCGGAACCGGAACCTCGGTACCGATCACATAAAGAGGCAGGGGCGAGCCGGAAGCCAGTTGACGATGGGCGTCCTCGGCAGCCCGGCACAGGTCGGCTGCGCGGCTCGACACAATCCTATCGGCAAGCGGTTTGCGGCGATCCGCAGAATCGTCGGCGAGGTGCATGCTGGCGTCCAGGTGAATTTTTGTGTAGCCCGCCAACACGCAGGACCGCACCAATTGCTTTGCTTTTTGCATTGCCGCTGACGACCGTTCGTTCCGCCAAA
>JASHRB010000155.1 GCA_030037575.1 Candidatus Sulfotelmatobacter sp.
GGCGCCCAGCTTTCACCAGCCAACAGCTCTACGCAATGGGCCGGCACCAGTTACGGGGCACCGTGCAATACCCCGCGCCCGCCACACCCAGAAGATCATCGTTAAGCCGTGTGCCGGAAAACGGCGCGCACGGTTTGAAAGGGGATGCGATGGAAACAGGTCAGCCCAGCTGACACTGCGCCATCATCTACCAATGCTGCCAGGACCGCGCCGGCGCTTCCCTTTTCTTCTGCTGGCCGCAGGTATCGCGGCATTTTCTCTGTCGCTTTCCGCCAAGGATAAAAATTTCGTCAAACCGCAAGCTCGGCCGGCGAAAACTTATCCCGCGCACGATAACCACGGCGATGAAAAGGTCGCCATCGCCGCCGACCCCTACGACACTGCCGAAAAAGCCAAAATCTTTAGCATCAACTTCCACGACCACGGCTTTCTTCCCGTCTTTTTCGTGGTTACCAACGACGGTTCGCACCCCGTTTCGATCGCCAATATGCAAATCACCCTAACCACGGCCAACAACTCCAAGCTCACTCCCACTGCCCCCGACGATATTTACCGGCGACTCGTCAATCCTCAGGGCGGCACCAAGCCGCAAATGCCGCTGCCGTTTCCGCGCGACAAGGTAAAAGGGACGATCAGTCAAAAAGAACGAAACGAAGTCGAGTCCTCGCAGTTCGCCGCTCGCGCCGTCGAACCCAACAGCACGCAATCCGGATTTCTCTTTTTCGACATCCAGGACCTCTCCGCCCCGCTCGCGGGAGCGCATCTCTACGTCACCGGAGTGGATGATGCGCAAGGAAGGGAACTGATGTACTTCGATGTTTCCCTGGACGATTATCTGGACGGGGCCCACAAGCCGAATTAGCGGCCCAGCGCGGGTCACACGATCGGGACCGGCACGGTAAAATTGAAGCGCATGTTGCTCAGGTCGGATTCCGCCAAGCGACTTCGGCCGTGGCAGGCCGGCGCGAAGGCCTAGGGATTCGATCGCCTCGACTCTTAAGGAGCCTATTGTCGTTTCTCGATCAACTCAATCCGCAGCAGCGTGAGGCCGTCGAAACCACCGAAGGCCCGGTGCTCATCCTCGCCGGCGCCGGCAGCGGCAAAACCCGCGTCATTACCCACCGCATCGCCTATCTCATCGAGCACGAGGGCGTGATGCCCGAATCAATTTTGGCGATGACTTTCACCAACAAAGCCGCGGCAGAAATGAGCGAGCGGGTGGAAAAACTTGTCGGTGGACTCAGCATCGCCAAGCCGGTCATTTCGACATTTCATTCATTTTGCGTGCGCGTTCTTCGCCGCGACATCGAAGCCTTGCAGGTTCCCTCGGCCACGCCGGGCCAGCCGCGCACTGGCCTGAACAAGAAATTCGTCATCTATGACGAAGCCGATCAGCAAGCGCTGCTCAAATCGATCATGAAGCGCCTCGGCCTCGACGACCGGCAACTCACGCCGCGCACCGTGCTCTCCCGCATTTCCTGGGCGAAGAATCACATGCTCGATCCGCAGGAGCTTTACCTGCAATCGGCCGATCCGAAAAGCGAAAAGATCGCCCATCTCTATGAGGAGTATCGCAAGGAACTTCGCCGCGCCAACGCTCTCGATTTTGACGATTTGCTTCTGGAAGCGACCCGGTTGCTGAAGACCGTGGCTTCCGTCCGCGAGGATTACAACCAACGCTTCCAATATCTCCTGATCGACGAATATCAGGACACGAACCGCCCGCAGTACCAGCTCATGCGCCTGCTCGCCGGCAGGCGGCACAACGTCTGTGCGGTGGGTGACGAAGATCAGTCGATCTATTCCTGGCGCGGCGCCGACATTCGCAACATTCTTGAATTCGAACAGGATTTTCCCAGCGCCAAAATCATTCGCCTCGAACAAAATTACCGTTCCACGCAAAATATTCTGCAGGCCGCCTCAGCCGTGGTCGCCAACAACCTCCGCCGCAAAGGCAAAAATCTCTGGACTTCGCGCCAGGGGGGCACAAGAATCGGCTACTACGAAGCCCCGGATGGCGAGAATGAAGCTCTGTTTGCCGCCGATTTCATCGCCCGCTATGTGCGCGCAGGCGGCGAGCATGGCGACACAGCCCGTGTAGCCGTTCTCTACCGCACTAATTCGCAGTCGCGCCTGTTTGAAGAATCCATGCGCCGCTACGGCCTGAAATATCATGTTGTCGGAGGGTTCTCTTTCTACGAGCGCGCCGAGATCAAAGACATGATTTCGTATCTCAAAGTCATTCAGAATCCGGATGACTCCATCTCGCTTCTGCGCGTCATCAACACGCCCGCTCGCGGCATCGGTAAAGGCAGCATCGAAACCATCGAGCGCCTGGCCCTCGAAACCGGATTGTCTCTTTGGGGAGCGATCGCCGAAATTCTCCGCCGCCAACTTCTGCCGCCGCGGGCGCTGGCATCGCTGAACAGTTTTCAACAGCTTATCCTCGGCGCCCGCGCCATGCTTCGAGACAAACTGGTCGAGCCACTCGAGGAATCGGCGGAACAACAAGAAGCTGCGCAGCAGCGGGCCGAGGGCCCCGGAGCTCGTCGGGCCGCGCCGGGAATCTCTGCGGGCGATGATCGCACGTACGGCGATGACTCCACGGCCTTTGACCCCGCCGAATTGGCAAATCTGTCGCTCGGCTTTTCGACCAGCCAATCAGGCGATGGCCAGGAGAAACCCGGCGGGGACAGCCGTCCTCCCCTGTCGGGCGCGTACCAGCCGCGCCATCCAACCACATCCGCAGACAATTCGGCAAGCGATTTTTTCCCCACTCCCACGGTCTCTACCGCCGACCTCCTCAAATTCCTCATCGATCGCACTGGCTACATCAAACTTCTCGAAGCCGAAGACACGCCCGAAGCCTATTCGCGCATCGAAAACCTGCGCGAGCTGAGCAACGCCGCCATGGATTCGCGCGACCGCGGCGAAACGCTCGACCAGTTCCTCGACCACGCCGCCCTCATCAGCGACGCCGACGATTACGACGAGCGCTCTCAAGTCACGCTCATGAGCCTCCACGCCGCCAAAGGCCTCGAGTTTCCCCTGGTCTTTCTCGGCGGCCTCGAAGAGGGATTGTTCCCCCATTCGCGCACGCTTCTCGAACCCGAGGACATCGAAGAAGAGCGCCGCCTCTGTTACGTCGGCATGACCCGCGCCATGGATCAACTCATCCTCACCCGCGCCGTCTATCGCCGCCGCTACGGCAGCGACCTGCCCGAAGCCACCGTCCCCTCGCGCTTTCTCGAAGAAGTCCCCCCGCAATTGATTCGAGAGTTGGGAACGAACAGAAGTCGTGTGGCCACGGGCAAGGCTGCCGGCAGCGGCCGTGCGGGTACGGGCGGACCGGGCGGTCCAGCGGGGCGAAGCCCCGCAGCCTTCGATGCCGACTCCCACTACTCCTACGAAGACGAAGACCAAAGCGCCAGCTGGAAGCGCGGCCGCATGGCCGAAATTCGGCAGAAATCCGCGCCCCCGGCTCGCTACAACTCCATCGAGAACATCGCGGAGTTCTTGGCCTCGCGCGGACAAAAATTCTCCGCCGCGAAAACCCCGGCGGAAGCGCCCGCCGGCAAGCGCGGATTCCGCCCCGGCCAGAAGGTCCGCCATCCGAAATATGGCGAAGGCACCGTGTTCGGGCGCGAAGGAGAAGGCGAACAAGCCAAGGTTACGGTACAATTTCCTCGGTTTGGCTTGAAAAAGTTGGTGGAGAAGTACGCCCAGCTGGAGCACGCCTGACGACGATTTGGTAATTCGGTAATCGGGTAATTTGGAACTTAGGGAAGCGGACCCAATCTGATTGCAAACACCCCAGGAGCGATTGCAAAAAATTATTCACGCAAAAGGGAGTTCATGGCCAATACAGCAACCCTCAGCAGAGAAGAACGCAAAAAGGCAAAACGCGTCGCGCGCAAAAAGCGCAAGACCGAAAAACCGCTTCCGCCCCGCGACTACGCTCGCGGATCGAAAAAGCCCAAAGTGAAAAAGATGGCTCGCGGCCAGAGCAAACGCTAAAGGGCGCCCCACCGTTCCTGCTTGTGGGGAAAGGTGGGAGTGCCCCGAAATTGTCGCAAAGAGCGATCTTCAGGAGACCACCACCCCTTGTCCCAACCATCCACGGAACCCGCCGAAAAGCTTCGCAGCCAACCCGTTCGCACTTCCGAAAACCAGCTTTTCTGCTGCAAATCGATCGACAAACTGATCGCCGAATCCGAAGTTCCCGGCCAGCGTTTGCAAAAGTCTTTGGGGCCGTGGTCGCTTACTGCGCTGGGCATCGGCGCCATTATCGGCTCCGGTATCTTCATCCTCACCGGAACCGCCGCTGCCGGAGAAAACTTCCAGGCTCCATCCATTCTTCACGCGCAGGTTCTTGACATTATCGTCAACTTCCTGCGCGGCGGAGGCATGGCTCAGGTCCTGATGCACGGCCGTCCGCCCGCCGGACCGTCGATTGCGATTTCATTTTTCCTGGTGGCGCTCGCTTGCAGCTTTGCGGGACTTTGCTACGCCGAACTGGCCTCGATGATTCCCATCGCGGGCAGCGCCTACACCTATTCTTATGCCACGCTCGGCGAGATTTTCGCCTGGATCATCGGGTGGGACCTCATTCTCGAATACGTCGTCAGCAACGTCGTGGTGGCCATCGGCTTCGCCGCCTACAGCAAGGCGCAGCTTGCCTCCTTCGGAATCAATTTGCCCGATCGCTGGTCGACCCCTGTCTGGGAATCCGGACACTGGACCGGCGCATATTTCAACTTCCCGGCATTTCTCATCGTCTTCATCCTGACGGTGTTGCTGGTGCGTGGGGTGCGCGAGTCGGCTGAAGCCAACAACATCATGGTGGCCATCAAAATCGGCGCCATCCTGATTTTTCTCATGGTGGGCGGCGCGCTGGTCAATCCCGGCAACTGGCGTCCGTTCGCTCCCTCCGGATTTGGGGGCATCGTCACCGGCGGCGCCATTGTCTTCTTCACCTACATCGGATTCGATTCCGTTTCCACCGCCGCCGAAGAGGCGCGCAATCCCCAGCGCGATCTGCCGTTCGGAATTATCGCGTCGCTCATCGCCTGCACCGTGCTCTATATCGGAGTCTCCGTCGTCCTGCTGGGAATGATGCGTTACACCACCTTCGTCAGCGGCGAGGCTGCTGCTGCACCTGTGGCCTATGCTCTAAAAGCGCTCGGAGCCAGCCGCTGGTCGCGCTCGGTCATCGTGGTGGGTGCGCTGATGGGGATGATCTCTTCGCTGCTGGTTTTCCAGTATGGCCAGGCGCGCATCTGGTACGCCATGTCGCGGGATCGGTTGTTTCCGAAGTTCTTTTCCGCCGTGCATCCCAAGTTTCAGACGCCGCACATCTCGACTTGGATTGCCGGCTTTGCGGTCGGCATCCCCGCGGGCATTTTCGCGATAAGCGACGCCGCCGACCTGTCGAACATCGGAACCTTGTTTGCGTTCGTGCTGGTCTCGCTCGGCGTCATCATTCTCCGCCGTTCCCAACCCGATCGCCCACGGGTTTTCCGCGTACCCTTGGTGCCATGGTTTCCGCTGATCTCCATAGTTCTTTGTGGCGGCCTCATGACTGGACTCACGGTCATCACCTGGGTGCGATTCGTGGTGTGGCTGGTTCTCGGTCTTCTGATTTATATCTTCTATAGCCGCCGTCGCAGCGAATTTGCCAAGCGATAGCTTGGCAACCACAAATTTCTCGAGGCAATTGTTAGCCACTGAAATTTGTCAGCCAGCCCGAGCGGGTTGCCGGATCTCCATCATCTTTCCCGCCGCCGGGGTCCGCCACCGGAATGCTCCAGGCGCAACCCCTAGGGCACGCTCTCGCTGGTCTCTTCCGATCGTGCGCTTTCATTTCCACGCTCATCCACAGAGGACACCGAGTAGACATAGGTCTTTCCCGAAACCACTTGCCCATCGCGGAACGCCGGAGTCTTCACCAACTCTGCGTTCAACTTGACCGCGGACGCGGGGGCTTCGCGCCGGTAAACGTTGTACCCGGCAAGGTCCGGATCCGTATCGGGAGCCCACACCAAATCGACAAACGGCTGCTGCCCTGGTCCCGA
>JASHRB010000156.1 GCA_030037575.1 Candidatus Sulfotelmatobacter sp.
GGGGGCGCGCTTGCGCCCCTCGCTGTTTGAGTCGAAGACTGAGGTTTAACCATGTCCGCCCTGGTGATTGCGGTTGCGGTGTTCTTGGTGGTTGCTCTGGCCACCTTCGTCGCCATCTCCCTGCTGGACCAGCGACGCGCCCAAGCCCGCCTCATTAAAGATCGTCTGGCC
Organism: Candidatus Sulfotelmatobacter sp.; assembly: GCA_030037575.1. GTDB lineage: Bacteria > Acidobacteriota > Terriglobia > Terriglobales > Acidobacteriaceae > Sulfotelmatobacter. The sequence continues at coordinate 172 of JASHRB010000156.1, forward strand.
ATGGCGCAAAAGGCGCCAGAACGTGAACCCAACGAAGAACTGGCGCTGCTGCGCGACGAGCAGCTCAGCAACATTCCCGCCATCGACAGCCTGCTGCGCCGTTCCTCGCGCGTCTCCGCCATCCAGCAATCCTTGATGCAGGCGGGAATCAAAATGCGGGCCGGAAATTTCCTGGCATTGTGCACCGGCTGTGGAATGGTTGCCGGCCTGGCGGCCATCATCTGGTCCAGGAATCCGGCCATCGCCTGGGCCGCGATTATCATCGGCGCGTTCATTCCTTACGCTGTTGTCTCCTATCAGCGGCAGAAGCGCTTCGAGAAAATTGAAGAACTCTTCCCCGAAGCCATCGACACCGTGGCCCGCGCGGTCCGGGCCGGACACGCCTTCACCACCGCCCTGGAAATGATTTCCCATGAAGTGGCGGAGCCTCTTTCGGGGGAGTTTCGCCAGCTTTATGAAGAACAGAAGTTCGGCATGCCGGTGCGCGACGCGCTGATGAATCTCACCGAGCGTGTGCCGCTGGTGGACGTCAAGTTTTTTGTCACTGCCGTCATGCTGCAGCGGGAAACCGGAGGCAATCTTGCGGAGATACTCGACAATCTGTCCTACGTGATCCGCGAGCGTTTCAAGATTCAGCGCCAGGTGCGGGTTCACACCGCGCAGGGCCGTTTGACCATGGCCTTGCTGATGGCGATGCCCCCGGTGGTGGTGCTGGTGCTCGAGTTGTTCAGCCCGGATTTTGTCAGCCCACTGTTTCACGATAAGATCGGCCACGTTCTGGTCGTGGCCAGCATTGCCCTGCAAACCATCGGCTATTTCGTGATCCGCAGGATTATCCGGATTCAGGTGTAGGAATGCCGCTGCTGCTTCTCACCATCGTTATATTCGTGACGGTCGCCGCGGTTGTGTTCGCATTCGGGGCGGCCGTGGTTACGCCGACCTCGGTGCTCGGAGCGCGTTTGCGCTCCCTGGCCGGACAAACGGCGCAGGCTGGGCCGAAACCCAGGGTAAAAATGAGGGAGCGCATCGAGCAAGCGCTCGATCCCCTGAGCAAGGCCATTCCGCTTTCGCCCGCCGACGTTTCCCGCACGCGCGCCTGGTTAATTCAGGCGGGGCTGCGAGAATCACGCCACGTCAGCTATTACTTCGGAGCGCGCCTGGTGCTGGCCGCAATCGGATTCGCCTGCATCATCTTGGCTGCCGGATTCGATAACCTGCCGCTAGTGGTTTGCGTTACCGCGTTTGGCTTCTTTCTTCCCCGCTTCGTTCTCAAGCGGATGATCAAAGATCGCCAGCAGCGCATTCGCATCGCGCTCCCCGACGCGCTCGATCTTACCGTGATTTGCGTCGAGGCCGGGTTGGCTCTCGACCAGGCCCTGCTGCGCGTCGGCCAGGATTTGCACCACGCCCATCCTGACCTCAGCGATGAGTTTCATTTCGTCAATCTGGAGATGCGGGCGGGCAAGCCTCGCGCCGAAGCTCTGCGCAATCTGGTCGAGCGCACCGGAGTAGACGACATTCGCTCGTTGGTGGGCACGCTGATTCAAACCGATCGCTTCGGCACCAGCGTGGCCCAGGCTTTGCGCGTTCATTCCGATTCGCTGCGCACCGCGCGGCGGCAACGCGCCGAAGAACAGGCGGCCAAGACCACCATCAAGATGGTCCCTCCGCTTGTGCTTTTTATTCTGGTGCCGTTTCTGTTCGTCACCATCGGACCAGCGCTGATTCAGGCCTATCACTCGCTGGTCAACAAATAGGAATCCATGTCCCGCTTGAGCGCCCCGGCGGAAGCCTTCAATCAAACCCGTCGAACCTGTCTGGCTACCCAACTGGCAATCGCCGAGACGCACTGGAGGCGGCTGCGCGGTTTGCTGGGCACCCAAGAAGATGACTTCCGTAACGGAGGCGGCCTCTGGATTCGTCCCTGCCGGGGAGTTCATACTCTTGCTATGCGATTCGCCATTGACGTAGTCTATCTAGACCGCGCCGGGACTGTGGTGCACGTCGAGCACAATCTCCAGCCCTGGCGTTTCTCCCCCGTTCGAATGCAGGCAGCCTCGGTCCTGGAGTTACCCAGCCAGACGGTAGCCCGAACCGAAACTGCATTGGGCGATCGGATTGAAATCAGGATGAAGGAGTAGTCGCTGCGGCTTTTCCCTCCTCCCCCGGCAGGACCATCAAGCCTTGGCCGAAACTCTCCAACTCGAAGAAGTTCGGGTTATCTCCCGTGAACTTCATGACGCCCCGAAGTTGCTGGTCGAGTGGAGCCCGCGCTGGGCGGATTTTGTCACCTCGATCGGCCCGGCCTTAGCCCGCTCGGGGCCGCGTCTGGCGGGTGAAACTCCCCACGGCGGTTTTCCCTATGGGCAGACGGGGGCGGCGCTGGCGTTGCAATTGTTGTTGCTTGTTGCCGTCCTGTTTCTTCCCCGGGAGATTGATCGTCTGCGGCCTTACGCCGCGCCCAGGATTCGCCCCGACGAAGTCATTTACTACTCGGGCGACGAACTGCCGCGCACCGAAGACCTGAGCGGATCTCAATCCGGGGGCAACGGCCGCGCCGGAGGATTGGAAGCACACCACCGCACGCAAACGATTCATGTTGCCCGCGGCATCTCACTGGCCGAAAAAGTGGTGGATGCGCCCAATCTCAAACTGCCTTCTTCGGCGGAAGCGGTAGCGAATCTGCTGGCCTTCAAGTCGGCAGCTACGTTGCCAAATGCTCCGCCCGTCCCGCCATCGCCGTCGGCTGACGGATTGCATTCCTGGCTGATGGCTCCGGCACTGTCGGCCAATGTGATTGCGCCGGCCGGGATCCACGTCGCCCGTGAGCATTCGCGTGGAGGATTGACTCTCACTGCGATTGTCCCGCCCGCTCCCGGCATTTCCGGGGAAAAGTCTCGGACCATTCCGTCTTTGAGCTCAGACGTTGTTCCTCCGGCGCCGACCGCTTCCTCGGAGCACTCGCTGATTGCGCCGCCTCTCGATTCCTCCATCATTGGGCCGGCACCGAGCGTCTCGCGGCGACCAGCGCGCGCAACCCCCTTGCTGAATGCGAATGTGATTGCTCCCGCGTCCACCCGGGTGCGGGACGATCAGGCGCGCTTGGCTCCGGCGCTGAACGCCGGCGTGATCCCGCCGGCGCCGGAAACAGCCAGCCGGGTGGTGCCCGCGACACCAGTCCAAATGAGCAACGTGGCGGTTGTGCCTCCCCCGGCGAGCGCCCCGGAACGAGACTCGATCCGCAAAGCCAAGCTGAATCTTCCCGCTCCTTCCGTGGTTGCGCCGCCGCCTTCCACCGACTCTAGCCACCCATTGCGCCGGCTGGAGAGCGGGGTCGCGGCATCCTCGCCGAGCGTCGTTCCCCCGCCTCCGACGCAGGCAGCCGGTACATCGTTTGTGAGCAGCATCATTGGCAAAATCTTCGGCACGCAGGATGTGGTTCCACCTCCGCCCAGTGTTGCATCAGACCGCCGGGCGGCCAGCGGTTCACTTTCGGCGGCGGTGGTTCCACCTCCGCCAAACGCTTCTTCCACCGGTCGCGTTTCAGGGGAAAGGCTGGCCGCGAAAGTGGTCCCTCCGGCGCCGTCGGCTTCCGCCAGCTTCGCAAACGAAAACCCTCGATTGGCGGCGGGCGCTCCCCATGCGACGGTGGTGCCGCCACCGCCGGCTGTGAGTGCTTCCGGGAACCCGGCCGCGTCCGCCGCAGAAATATCGCATCGTGCGCTTGCGGAAAATATCGTTCCCCCCCCTCCATCCGTGCCGGAAGCAAATTCCTCGAGCTCGCTGCCCGGGCGTAGCGGGAATTCGAACCGCCTGGCCACCACGGTTGTTGCCCCGCCGCCGTCGCTTGGCGGCAGCGCAGGATGGTCGGCCGCCAGCAGAACGGGCTTTGGCAATGACACAGTTCAGGTTCTTGCTCCGCCCAAAGCGCCCGGCCGAAATGGCGACAACTCCGGCGTGGTGCTGTCGGCGCAGCCCGGGTCGAATGTGGCCATGCCGGGCAACGGCGGCAAGCACTCGCTCGCCATGTCGCCCTCCGGCGGCAACACGCCGGGTATCGGGGGATCCGGGGGGGGGAGGGGAATCGGTCGCGGCCAGGGATCGGCCAGCGGACTGGCCACGGCAAAAATCGCGGAAACTTCGGGCGCAGGAAAGACCGGCTCGGGCCGCGGTTCCGATACGATTGCACGAAATGGAATCTCGCCCGCTCCCGGCCCCGGGGGCGCCGGCAGCATTCCGACCGGCTCGCCCGCCGTGCCCGGCGTCGACGTTCGCGGCGGCAGCACCATGGTTACTTTGCCCGGTTTCGGTTCGGATGGTGGCGACCCCAGCCTTCCGCAGCGCTCGAACCTGAAAACCGATCAGGGTCCTGCAATCACCATTGTGGCCACATCCCGCTCGGGCGGAGCATTCGATTTCTACGGCAAACTCCCGGGCGACAATTACACCGTTTACTTGGACACTTCACTGGGCACGGTGGTCATGCAGTTCGCCGAAGCGAATCCTGCTTCGCGCGGTCAGGCGGAAACGCTCACCGGCCCCGAGGCGATTCGCACCCATCTTCCCCCCGGTCTTCCTCACGCTCGGATGGTGGTCAAATGCCGGCTCGACGCCGCCGGCAATATTTCCAACCTGCAGGTGCTCGAAGCCGGGCCCGCCGCGATGACGGCGAAGATCGTCGCCGCGCTGCCGGGATGGAAATTCCGGCCGGCCATGCGGGGCTCGAAGCCGGTCGAGATCAACGCCATTCTCGGCTTCAACATCGATACCAACGACCGCTACTAGCGTCGCTCCCTTCTGCAGCGAACCGACAAACCTGCGCTACCGGCGCGTATCTCATGGAGGCGCTGCCGGCGAAAATCCGTTGCACGTGGTTCTCTCTGCCCTATCACATCGGCCACGGCGTTTTCCGAGGATTGCTGCCGCTTGTTGGTCTTACCACCTGCGCGGCAGCCGGCAATATCTACGCCTACCATCCGATCATGGCTGCGAGCATTGCTTGCCAGCATTACGTTGATCGTCAAAGCTGGCGGCCGCGCGAGACTCACGGCAGTGGAATCTGGGATGAAGCTCCGGCAAGCGGATCCTCGACTGCCGACGGATGTTTTGAGGTGGAAATAAGGCCGCGCCTTTTGCCGCGGCCCTTTACCTCTGACCGTACTTCAGACCAGACCCGTGTGTGCGTAACCGAGTCCGGACCTTACTGCAAGTGAATCATTTTTCCGCTGGGATCGAGCGTGCCGTGCACCTTCACCCGCTTCCCAACGTATTTCTGCACTTCGGTTTGATGATCTAAATCGTAAGTTTGGCCGCTGGCTGCATCCTGCAACATGTATCGATCGCCCTGCTTCACGATGGTTCCGCTGAAGGCTTGCGTGCCAGTGGGCGGAGGCGTTGGCTGCGCCTGCGGATCGGGCGCGCTCTGCCCGGCTTGACCCGGCGCGGGGGCCGAGTTGCCCTGGTCGCGCTGCGCAGGCGGCGCAGCCTGATCTGAGGGTGGCGACTGCGAGGATGGGGGTGGTGCCGGCTCGTCCGATGTTGGTGGCGCAGGCGTTTGCGCCGACGGCGGCGGAGCCGGTTGCGCCTGCTGATTCGGGGTCTGGTTTTGCGGCGCGGTTTGCTGCGCGTTGAGTGAGATGCCCACGCTCAGAAACAGAGCCAGAGCGCCGAGCAACAAGGGTTGTAATTGTTTCTTCATGAATCCTCCCGGGATCTTGGAACACACCTTCCGGTTCACCGCGCTGATGAGAGCAACCCATCTGCCAAAGGATTTTGGGTACCTGCGACGATGCTTCTCGCCAGCGCGCGGATTGTGATTTGTTCAATCTGCGCGTGTTAGCGGTTTCGTCCGCCCCGGGGCAAGGCGGGGGCTACGGAGTTGTCCTTTATCCGCTAGGCGAAGCCCCGTAGACCGCACGGCCGTTGCCTCTGTGAGGTTGAGCACGGAAGTGGGAAGAATTTGCTCGGCTCGGATTGAGCCTTGGTTAAGCGAAACAGGAGTGCGCGTGATCGTCCGCGATCCGGCAATTAAGCCGCTCCCGATCATCGGAATCCTGCACGGCGCACGAAATGTCCCTGCGCTATTGTCACCGTGAATCATCCGCCTTGAGCTCTGCTCCTGAAACACCGCCGGCGAGGCCGCCTTTGACCGGGAAAGTGGTTAAACTGGATCCATGACCACCAGCACGCTCAACTCCCTGGCCCGCGCTTCATCCGCTTACTTGCGATCTGCGATGCATCAGCCCATTCAGTGGCATGAGTGGGGCGAGGAGGCGTTTGCCGCAGCGCAGCGGGAGAACAAGCCCATGCTGCTCGATATTGGCGCGGTGTGGTGCCACTGGTGCCACGTGATGGATCGCGAGTCGTATGACGATGCGGAAGTGGCGGCCATTGTGAATGAGCATTTCGTGGCGGTGAAGGTGGATCGCGACGAGCGTCCGGATATCGACAGCCGGTATCAGGCGGCGGTGAGCGCGGTAAGCGGGCAGGGAGGCTGGCCGCTGACGGCGTTTCTCACTCCCCAGGGCAAACCGTTTTATGGAGGGACGTATTTTCCTCCCACGGATGGATACGGGCGACCGAGTTTCAAGCGCGTGCTGCTCAGCATAGCCCAGGCCTACAAAGAAAAACATGGCGACGTGGTCGAGCAGGCGAAGCTGGTCGAAAGCGCGGTTGCGCAGGCGGAGTCGTTTGTCGGACGCGACGGCCAGGTGAGCGCGGGAATTGTCGAGGCCATTGTGAATTCGGCGTTCCACGTGTTCGATGCGCGGAATGGAGGATTTGGAAATGCCCCCAAGTTTCCCCATCCCTCGATGCTGGATCTGCTGATTGAGAGGTATGGGAAAGCTGCCGGACAGCCGAGGGCGGCTGTCCCTGCAAGTTCTGACCAGCTGCGCAATGTCATCATGACCACGCTCGAACATATGGCCAACGGCGGCGTGTATGACCAGCTTGCGGGAGGGTTTCATCGCTACTCGGTCGACGAACGGTGGGTCGTCCCGCATTTCGAAAAGATGTGCTATGACAACTCGGAACTGTTGAAGAATTACCTTCATGCGTATCAGGCGACGGGATCAGAGTTTTTCGCACAGGTGGCACGCCACATCATTGGCTGGATGGATGAGTGGCTGAGCGATCGCGAATGCGGCGGATTCTATGCCTCGCAGGATGCCGACATCAACCTGGACGACGACGGCGATTACTTCACCTGGACGCTCGACCAAGCGCGCGCAGTGCTGACGGAAAAGGAAGCGCAGGTTGCGGCTCTACGCTACGACATCCATGAGATTGGCGAAATGCACCACAATCCCGCGAAAAATGTGCTGTTCGTACGGGCCTCGATCGACGAGATTGCCCGACGCCTGAACCTCAGCGCAGCCGCGGTGGAAGAGTTGCTCGATGCGGCCAGAAAGAAAATGTATGCCGCGCGGCGGTTGCGGCCGACTCCTTATGTGGACAAGACCATTTATGTGGCCTGGAACAGCCTGTGCGTGTCGGCATATTTGGAGGCGGCCAAAGTGCTGCACTGGGAAAGCGCGAAGCGATTTGCCTTGAAATCGCTGGGCCGCATTCTGGCCGAGGCATGGAGGTCCCGCCCGACAAACGCGGGCGAGGGCGCCCGCGCCACACTGTTGCATGTGGTCGCCTATTCCGATCCCGGGGCTGAACACAAAGATGTCCCGGGCTGGCTCGATGACTACGCGGCGACTGCGCTGGCTTGCCTCGACGCTTTCGAAGCAACGGCCGATTTCAGTTACTTCAAATTCGCGCAGGCGGTAGCCGATGCGATGATCGCGAAATTCTACGATGCGACTGGGGGAGGGTTCTTCGATACCGAGCCCTCCGCCCAGGGCACAAATTTGGGAGTGCTTTCCGCCCGGCGCAAACCCCTGCAGGATTCCCCCACTCCCGCGGGAAATCCGATGGCGGCGATTGCGCTGCTGCGCTTGCATGGCTACACCGACCGGGCGTCGTTTCGCGAAAAAGCCGAGCAAACGCTGCAGGCATTTGCGGGAGCAGGCCAGCAACTGGGAATTTTCACGGCAACCTACGGGATTGCGGTGCAATGTTACCTCCACAGTCCGCTGCAGGTTGTGGTGATCGCCGACAAGGAATCGGAAGCGGGCGATAAGCTGATGGCGGTTGCCGCCCAGGATTTTGCCTTCCACAAAAGCGTGCTGCGATTGTCGCCCGATCAGGCGGTCACCGAAAATCTGCCCCCGCTGCTGGCGGCCACGATTCCAAACTTGCCGGCTTTGAGGTCGGGAGATTCGTTCGCGGTTTTGTGTTCGGGATTTTCCTGCCACCCGCCGATCGCTCAACCGGAGGAATTGCAGAAGGCGTTGCAATCGGCTTTGAACA
>JASHRB010000157.1 GCA_030037575.1 Candidatus Sulfotelmatobacter sp.
CAAGCAGCAGGATCGCCATGGCGCACCGCACCGCCCGCTGATCGGCGATCGCGGTGATGCGTTCGCCAAACGGGCGATTGCCCACCTGATCGTGGTTCTGCAGGAAGGAAACGAAGGCGGCGGGCGGCAAACCCGCCGCGGCTTCCCCGCGCGACTCGCCCGCCCGGAAGGCAGAGGACTCGCCTTGATATGCGAAGCCCTCGGCCAGGCAACGTCCCAACTGTTCGAGCGGAACTGAGTAGTCGGCATAGTAGCCGTCCCGCTCGCCGGTAATCAGCACATGCAGGGCATGATGGATATCGTCATTCCACTGCGCGGTGTAGCGTTTCGGCCGGCAATGGTGGTCGCGCTTGAGGTAGCGCGCCTGATTACGGTCATTTTCAAGGATCAGGTGCACATGGCGGTCGCGCCCAATCGAGGTTCGCACCGCTCGAGCCAGCTCGGCAAGAATGGGAGGCGTGGAATCGTCATAGATCGCGTGAACTGCGTCCAGACGCAGGCCATCGAAATGAAATTCGTTCAGCCAATAGAGGGCGTTGTGAATGAAGAAGTCCCGAATATGCCTGCTCTCCTGCCCGTCGAAATTAACGGCGTTGCCCCAAGGAGTGCGATGACGGTCCGTAAAGAACTGCGGCGCGTAGACATGGAGGTAGTTTCCTTCCGGGCCAAAATGGTTGTAAACGACATCCAGAAAAACCATCATCCCGCGGCGGTGCGCGCTTTGAATCAATTCTTTCAGATCTTCAGGACGGCCATAGATGCTGTCCGGCGCAAACGGGAAAACGCCGTCGTAACCCCAATTGCGCCGTCCGGGAAAGTCGGCCACCGGCATCAGCTCCAACGCTGTGATTCCCAAATCCGCCAGATAATCGAGCTTTTGGCGCGCGCCTGAGAACGTTCCGTCCGGCGTGAAGGCTCCCACATGCAACTCGTAAATGACCGCTTCTTCCCAGGGGCGGCCGCGCCAGCCGCTATCCTGCCAGTCGAAAGCCTGCGGATCGACGACTTGGCTCGGCCCATGCACATCCCGCGGTTGAAAACGCGAAGCCGGATCGGGCACGATCTCGGTTCCATCGATCCGAAATTGGTAGGTGCACCCCGGCCGGGCATCGTCTGTCATCAACTCAAACCAGCCCTGCTCGCGGGCTTCCAGGGGAATGAGCCTTGCGCCCCGCACCTGTTCGAGCCTGAGTTCTACACGGCGGGCGGCCGGCGCCCACAGACCAAAGTGCACGTCACCTGGGCCGCGGTATTGGGCGCCAAAAGGCATCTCATGATGCCGTTCCATTGCCGTCTTCCTTTTTGCCGCCGCCTCGGCGCTCCATCAGAATGGCCAGCGAACGAGCCTGCAGGGGGTAGTTGCCGGCGGAATCGTAAACCTCGGTGGGCCGCAGGCCATCCTCACGGGAAGTGTCCATCCAGGCAGCCCAGCGTGCGCCGCCATGAAATGCGGGCAAAGTAAAGGCCACATCTTCGTGGTGAGCGTTCAGAAGCACGAGAAAATTCTGGTCGGCGAGCTTGTGCCCGCGCTCGTCCGTCTCGTCCAATCCTTGGCCGGCGAGAAGCATGCCCAGGCAGCGCACCCCCGCATCGCGCCACTCTTCTTCCTGCATTTCATTTCCGCGAGGATTCAACCAGAGCACGTCCTTAACGTTTCCGCCCTTGATCGGACGTCCCTGGAAAAAGCGGCGGCGACGAAACACCGGATGGCGTCGGCGAAGCGTTACCATGCGCTCGACGAAAGTGAGAAAGTCGCGGTCCTTCTGCTCCCAATCCCAATTCAGCCAACTGATCTCGTTGTCCTGGCAGTAGGCGTTGTTGTTGCCCAGCTGCGTCTGCCCGAGCGGGTCGCCCCCCGATATCATGGGTATCCCCTGGGACAACAGCAGCGTGGCCAGAAGGTTTCGTTTTTGCTTGACGCGCAGGGCGACAATGTCGGCATCGTCGGTCGGACCCTCGACTCCGCCATTCCAGCTGCGATTGTCGTTGGTGCCATCACGATTGTCCTCGCCATTGGCCTCATTATGTTTTTCGTTGTAGCTGACCAAATCCTGCAAAGTGAAGCCGTCGTGGGCGGTCACGAAATTGATGCTGGCGTAGGGGCGCCTTCCACTATGCGCATAGAGGTCGCTCGAGCCGGTGATGCGGTAAGCCAAATCTCCCAGCAGTCCGCCATCGCCTTTCCAATAACCCCGTATCGTGTCGCGATAGCGATCGTTCCATTCCGCCCAGCCCACCGGAAAATTTCCTACCTGGTAGCCTCCTTCGCCCAGATCCCAGGGTTCAGCAATCAGCTTTACCTGCGACAGCACAGGATCCTGGTGGATGATGTCGAGAAACGCTCCCAGGCGGTTCACCTCGTGCAGCTCGCGGGCGAGGGTGGCGGCAAGATCGAATCGGAACCCGTCTATGTGCATTTCGAGAACCCAATAACGCAAACTGTCCATGATCAACTGCAGCACTCGCGGATGTTGAACGTTCAAGGTATTTCCCGTGCCTGTGTAGTCGCGGTAATAGCGCAGGTTCTCGGGCAGGAGCCGGTAGTAAGCGCTGTTATCGATGCCCTTGAAGGAGAGGGTGGGACCGAGATGATTGCCTTCCGCCGTATGGTTGTAAACCACATCGAGGATCACCTCCAGACCGGCAGAGTGCAGCGTCTTGACCATGGTTTTGAATTCATCGATCGAGTCGGTCGCCAGGTAGCGGGGTTCAGGCGCGAAAAATCCGATGGAGTTGTAGCCCCAATAGTTGCGCAGGCCGCGTCCGACCAGGGAGCGGTCATCGACAAAGCTGTGTACCGGCATCAGTTCGATCGATGTCACTCCCAAGCGCGTGAGGTACTCGATCACCGGCGCGGTGGCCAGACCTGCATAAGTTCCCCGCAACTGTGAGGGCACCTCCGGGTGGCGCATGGTGAAGCCTTTTACGTGGAGCTCGTAAATCAGAGTCTCATGCCAGGGAATATGCGGCGGTTTGTCGGTGCCCCAGGTAAAGGCCGAATCGATCACCCGGTTTTTCGGCATTCCCGCCGCGTCATCGCGCCGGTCATAAGACAAGTCCTCTTGTCTGTGGCCCAGGCGATATCCGAAGTGCGCATCGCTCCAACGGACGGTCCCCTGAACCTGCTTCCCGTAAGGATCGAGAAGGAGCTTGTGATGGTTAAAGCGGTGGCCTTGCTCGGGAGCGTACGGGCCATAGACTCGATATCCGTACAGTTGTCCGGGACGCGCCTCCGGCAGATAACCGTGCCACACCATGTCGGTTTGTTCGGGAAGAGGCACACGGTAGGTTTCCCGTCTTCCGCTTTCATCAAAAAAGCAAAGGTCGACCTTCTCCGCGTGCTCGGAGTAGATCGCGAAATTCACCCCCTCGCCGTCCCACACCGATCCCAAAGGATACGGCCGGCCCGGCCAAACCATAGGCTGCGATTGAATTGCCATAGATGATCTTGCGCTTCGACCTCTAACGCTTCTGCTTTAGAATCTCACCTCGATGTCTCTGTCTGGATCGAACAAAATAGCCGAATCGCACTCGGTTGTTGATTCATCGATCCGGGACAGCGTTCTCCAGATTCAAAATGAAAATGAAGCTGAAAGAGATCGAATCTAGGCTGCCGTGGCCGAAATAACTTTTGGCCAACCAGGCAGGACTTCCTGGCCGTAGAAGTCGATCACTCTTCTCTGATCGTGCTGCCCGGAATGTAGGTGAACACCGGCCGCACCACCCGCAAAAGATCGGGGGAAACTCTCACGCGAATTTCCGGTTTGGCCCCACCCTTCAGTCACTTTTTCTAAAGGGATCTGCTCATCGGGCTCGACCATGGTTTTCGGATCGCGAATGATGCAATAGGGTTTTCAGGCTTTTCCGTCCGAATGGCCGAAATCGGCGGCTTCATTTCGCTCTTTCCGGTCGCCCCCGACGACATACGGTTCGATGAAAACCGGCATTCGAGCCGGGTCCCGGCCGGCCTCGGCCGCACCTTTTTGCAACTCACGGTTGTGCTGCTTCCAGGTTTTGCGATCGGTGAGCAATCCGTCGCCCTACTGTCCAGAGCGAGCATCGCCTTCTCCGGGCGCGCCTCCTGCTTCATAGGCCGATAAGCCCTTCAGGATTCATTCGAAGCTTAGAGGAATAGTTTGGTCCAAATGTTGGCCCCAACCGCGGTCTCGAAAAGATACTTGGGACCATCTTCGGCGGAGATCAGATGGCCTCCGCGGGTTCGACACTCGCCCCCACCCCACGCTGCAATGCGGGTGGATGGAGGGCGGCGCTTCCGCTTCGCGAGTCCTGGTGGGGAGATTTCGGCTGCAATTCGTCACGGCCTCGACCCCGTCTGATCGGCCAGCGCGCTCATAGATCCGGAGGGATTCGCCGACAACTGCTGTGAAATCGATCTCATCAGACTGTTTCGCATCTCGGTTGCGGGAAGTGCTTCCTCCGAAGGGCTATCGGGAAACACTGGTTTGGTATCTTTATCTATAATTTATGTGGCTGTTCATCCTTGCGGCTTTTCTGTGGACCGCCGCGGCCCCCATCGCACAACTCGGTCTTGCGGAAACGCCAACTGCATACGAAGGTCAGCAAGTAAGCGCTGTCTCACTCATCGCGAATCCGCACCGAAACTTGGACTCGCTTTATCCGCTGGTCGAACAAAAGGCGGGCGCGCCTTACTCCCAGCAAAAAATTGCAGCCAGTGCGCAAGCCCTCGCAAAAGCAGGCGGGTTCCCGCCGGTTCAGGTGGCCGTCATTCCCGAAGTCAAAGGTCTGCGAGTGATGTTTCTGTTGGAACCGGCTTACCACCTGGGTGTGGTGGACTTTACGAAGGCCACAAAATACTTCTCCTACACGCGCCTGCTGGGAGTGGTAAAGCTTTCGGACGAGGATCCCTACGATGCTTCACGCCTCCCCGCGGCGGAAAATTCGTTGAAGGAGTTTTTCGAGAAAGCTGGATACTTTCAGGCCAGCGTTCACCGGTCGGTGGCCATTGACGACGCGCGACAACTGGTGAATGTGACCTTCGCCGTCCAGATGGGTGCGCGAGCGCGCATCTCGACCATTCAGATGGATGGGGTCTCGAATCCCGAGGGCGCGCCTTTGCTTCATGCGGTCGAGTCGCTCCGAGCCCGTTTTTCGAGCGGGCTCATGAAGCGGGGGAAACCCTACTCTCGTCAACGCATCGACCGTGCAACAGCGCTGATCAAGGCCGCACTGACCAAGCAACACCGGCTGGCCAGCAGCCTTCACGAGAACCCTCCCCAATATGATGCTCGGACCAATCGTGTACAGGTGTCGTTCGAAGTGAAAGTAGGACCGGTAGTTACGATACGCACCGCCGGCGCCAAACTGACCGCCATTCCGTATATGAAGGGCAGGATCAGGAAGCAGTTGATTCCTATTTATTCCGAAGGCACCGTCGATCAGGAACTGGTCAACGAGGGCCAGCGCAATCTCAGCGACTATTTCCAAAAAAAGGGATACTACGACGTCCAGGTGGCGACCGATTACCGGAGTCAGCCCGACCAAATTCTTATTCTGTACACGATCGATCGCGGCAGAAAACACAAAGTCCAGCGCATCGCATTCCTTGGGAATCGAGCGATTCCTGCGAGAGAACTGCTGGCTCAGGTGACGGTGAAAAAGTCGCACATCTGGACGCATGGGGCCATAAGCCAGAAACTTCTGCGGCAAAGCGCTGAGAACCTCGAGGCCTTGTACCGCGACCGTGGCTACGAAAAGGTCAAAGTGACCCCTCGGGCCGTGGATCGCGAACCCCAAGTGGATGTCACGTTCGAGATTGCGGAAGGCCCGCGCAGCATCGTTGAACAGGTCAACGTGACCGGAAACGACAACCTGGCCTACGGGCAGCTCAGCGCACCCAAAGGCTTCGAATTGACCGCAGGGGCTGCCTTTTCGCCGCGAAAAATGGTGGATGACCGTAATCGCATTGCGGCAAATTACCTCGATCGCGGATATCTGAACGTGGAAGTGAAAGCGACCGCCACCAGAAGCGCCGATCATCCCCACGGAGTTAACCTGGCCTATGCCGTCACCGAGCACCAGAGGGTGCGAATCAGTGAAGCTGTTTATCTTGGCCAGCATCACACGCGAGTGTCGCTGATCCGGAAAACTGCCGGGATTAAGTCGGAAACGCCCATGCGGCGGCAGCAACTGCTCGAAGCCGAAAGCCGATTGTACGACCTGAACATTTTCGACTGGTCGAGCGTCGGTCCGCGAAAACCAATTGTCGATCAGAACGATGAAATGGCGGCAGTCAAAGTGCACGAAGCGAAACGCAACGAAGTTACTTATGGATTCGGATTCGAAGTGTCGCACCGCGGCGGCAATATCCCCACCGGCACAGTGGCCTTGCCCGGAGGCGGCGGAACCATTGGATTGAATGGATACCAGATCGCTCCCAGCCAGGCAACCTTCGCCAGTCCCAGAGGCCTGGTGGAGTTCACCCGCCGCAATATGCGCGGGCTGGGTGAAACCGTGGGCGCTTCATTGCTTCTGTCGCGGCTCGACCAGAAACTGCTGGCCACTTACGGCCAGCCGCATTTTGTAGGCACCTCGTGGCAGTCCCTCACCAGCTTTTCCTTGGAACGCACCAGCGAAAATCCCCTGTTCACGGCCAGCCTGGGCGACGTTGCTTTTCAACTGGAAAAACTCCTCAGTCATAAAAGCAATACCCGCCTGCAAATTCGTTATGACTTTAACAAAACGGATTTGGCACACGTGATCGTTCCGCAACTTGTGCTGCCGCAGGACAAGAACGTGCGCCTTTCCACATTTTCTGCAAGCTTCATCCGCGACACGCGGGACAAACCGCTGGACGCTCATCGCGGCAGCTTTGCGACGGTAAATCTCGGGATCACCCCCACGGCGCTGGGATCGAGCGCCAATTTC
>JASHRB010000158.1 GCA_030037575.1 Candidatus Sulfotelmatobacter sp.
AATATCCGCGCGAAGCGGTCACCATGATGTCGCGCATCGTGATGGAGGCGGAAACCAAGTTGGAGGAATCGGCGCCGCAGCGCCGGCGCCGCAATCACGAAGGCCTTTCCATCGCGGAAACCATCTGCGAATCGATCGCCCACGCCGCCGAGGATTTGCCCATGGGCGCAATCGCGGTGTTTACCGAGACCGGCAACACCGCGCGCATGATCTCCAAACACCGCCCCAGAGCCGCAATCTACGCCTTCACTCCCAACATTGCCGTGGCCCAGCGCACGCACCTGTATTGGGGAGTCCATCCCCTGAAGTGCGCGCCGCGGCTGTCCAGCGACACCATGGTCGATGTGGCCGAGCACGAATTGCTGGGTCGCGGATTGCTCAAAAGCGGAGACGTGCTGGGCGTGGTTGCGGGCACCCGGCAATCTTCCGGTTCGACAAACTTTATGCGCCTGCATACCGTCACCGCCCCCGAGGCGCGTGCCCTCGTCCCTGCTGCCCGCAAGCAAAGCGCCCGGCGGCAGAAGCTATAATCCTCAAATATGTCCCAGGAATATTTGTCGGTCGCCATCTGGGAGGCCATGCCCGGCATGGATGCCGCGGCCATGGCAACCATGCGCGAACTCTCGAGCGTCATCGCCAGAAAAAAATATGGCCGCGATCTCTTCTACCGCAGCGGAAATTCTTACCTGCTGCTGCGCTACTGGCAATCGGAGCAGGCCCGCAGCGCCGCTTACGAAGATCCGGAAATGCTGCGCTGCTGGGCTCGCCTGGGCAACCAAATCCAGATCGTGAAAGTCTTCGAGAAACTGGAAGAGGTGGGGGCATGAAGCCGTCCGCGTTTTTCATGTCTGGCTCGAAAAGCGGCGGCGGACCGGCCTCGCATCCAACCAGCCCGCGGGTCTTTACCGACATTACGCGCGAACCGTTTGTGCGCGGCTTTCTGCATCGCCCCGCTCCGGCCAACGGCGACGGCCTTATTCTCACCCACGGTGCGGGATCGAACTGCCAGGCGCCGCTGCTCGTAGCATTGGCCGAGGTGTTTGCCCAAACCGGATTTGCCGTGCTGCGCTGCGATCTTCCCTATCGCCAGGACCGTGCCTACGGCCCGCCCGGCCCGGGCGAGGCCCAGCGCGATCGCGCCGGCCTGCAAAATGCCCGGGCCGCTTTGGCCCCGCTAGTCAGGGGGCGGATTTTCCTGGGCGGCCATTCCTACGGAGGGCGGCAATCGAGCATTCTGTGCGCCGAGGCAGCGCCGCAACCAGCACTCGAGATCGCCGGTCTGCTGCTGCTGTCGTATCCTCTGCATCCGCCGCGCAAGCCGGCGCAACTCCGCACCCAGCATTTTTTCAATCTGCGCACACCCGCGCTCTTCGTTCAAGGAGGGCGCGATCCATTCGGCTCGCTGGCAGAGATCGAGCAGGCGCTGAAGCTGATCCCCGGAAAAACCAAACTGCTGCCGGTCGAAGGCGCGGGCCACGACTTGGGCTTCAAAGGAAAAGCCGGAGCGGAAGAGCTACCCGCAAAAATTTTGGCCGAATTTCAGGCGTTTCTCACCCAGTGATCGGCCGGGCCGGTCTTTCGCCCTATCCACCGAAATGAGCAGAGAAGTGGGCTCGAGCCGCCTCTCCGAACAGCCGGTTGCCCGCCGCGCCAGGGGCGCGGCCGCGCATGACCGCGCAGACGGCAGCCAGGCCGGCGAAGGAAAGCGCGCAACCATTTCCCTTGCTAATTCACCCACCCCGATTTCGACCCGCCGTTCCCCTTTCCTAGGTCGTTCTCAGAAGGGAGGTAGTTGCCGTGCTCGTCGAAGTGCACATCGCGGTCGTGCTTGCGCATATAGACTTCGAACTTTCTTGCGGCGCGCCGCCGGCGCCATCGGTAGTAATCGTTCCGCATGCTGAAATATCGCTCTGCCGCAGAAAACGCCAGGCCCTGCCGCGGCAGAAATTTCAAATACAGATATCCGAACAGCAATCCACCGAGATGCGCGAAATTGGCCACGCCGCCAGTTTCCTGAATGGCGCCGACCAGGGTCAAAAAGACGATTCCCCAAATAAAATACTTCGCCTTGATCATGAACGGCAGGGGAAACATCATGATCTCGTTCTCGCCGTAAATCATGCCAAAGGCGACCAGCAGGCCATAAATGCCGCCCGAAGCGCCAATGGTCGTGGTCAAGGGAGACACCCCGGGCAGGTGGATATAGCTCACGGCCACCGTGGTCAGCGCCGCCGCTATGGCGCAGAAGAAATAAAATTCGTTGAAGCGTTTCGCACCCCAGTCGCGCTCCAGTTGAGAGCCGAACATCCAGAGCGCGAGCGCGTTGAATAAAAGATGAAGCAGCTCGAAGTGCAAGAAAGAATAGGTCACCAGCTGCCACAGCATGCCGTGCATGACTTGTTGCGGAATCAGGCCCAAGTAGATTTGGACCCAATCATGGGCGAGGGGGACGGTGACCTCCAAAATCGCCATCAGCAAGTAAATGCCCGCGTAGACGAGAATCAGCCGCTTCACCCAGCGGGTAAAGGGAGGCAGGCTCAACGAGATGGTGCGTCCGCGATGCAACGGCACAATACCGGCCTCAAAGCGAGCAGATCATCCTACCCAGAACACTTGGTGCAGACTGCGGCAAGCACGAAACCCGCCGCTGATATGGTATCAGGTTGCCGTGGCCAGCTTCAGCGCTCCGGGGTCGGCACCACCGGCAAACTCCGGTGTCCCTGCGCATCCACCGCTCTCACCGCAAAGATGACATTATCCTTCGAAACCCGCAGCGTCGCGCGCGTCGCCCCGCCGGCCTTGTGCAGGTGTTCCCATTCCGGACTGCTGGTTGCCCGCCACAGAACTTCATATTCTTTGGCCAACCCTCCGGGCGATGCATCCCAGGCGAGCGTCGAGTCGTTTTCCAGATTCTTGGTCAGCAAATGCACGTTCGCCGGGGGCGCCGGCGCGGAGGCCAGCGAAGCCAGGGTCGCGGCATTCAGCCGGGCCACGTTGGCGACGTAATCGAAATCGACAAACTTCGCGAGATCCCCATATTCGATCCCATTTTCAGTGCGCACGTTCTGATGCTGATGGTGAAAATCCTCGCGATACTCGGTGAAGCGCACTCCGGCAAAACCCTCTTGGTTAAAAGAATAATGATCGCCGCCGCGCAGATAACGGTCCAGGCGGAAGATCAGGACCGGCTTCACTCCGGTATGGTAGCTGCGGCCGACATCGTAGACGTAGCGCGCCAGTTCGCGGGAAGTCGAATCGTTCTCGCCGCCCAGGGCGCGAATCCGTTTGATGTCCGGTTCGGTGGCCGCGGCCGGCAAACCCTCGGAAAACAGCCGCACCCGCGAGTGGTCCTGCTCCGGGTTCCGGTCGCCCCCCACAATATCGTTGTTCAGGACCGCTTCCAAATCCCATTTCTGATCCTTCGCCATCTCGGCGAAGTGATGGCTGCCGTTCAGCCCCTGCTCTTCGCCCGCCACCGCAAGAAAAATGATGGTGGCGGGAAACTTCCTCTGGCTGAGCACGCGCGCGCACTCCAGGCTCACGGCGGTCCCGCTGCCGTCGTCGTTCGCTCCAGGCGCGTCATCTTTTATATTGAACGTGTCGCTGTTGCGCGAATCGTAATGCCCGGTCACCAGCACGATGCGCTGGGCGTTTTCCGCGTCCGTTCCTCTGAGAACCGCATAAACATTGGTGATGACGGTGGGCTGCGGAATCCGGTCCTGCGGCTGCTCGGTGAATGTGTCGGTCATGACCTCTAAACAACCCCCGCACTCCCTCGAATACTGGCGGAATTGCGCTTGGATCCACTCCCGGGCCGCGCCAATGCCGCGACCGGCCGCAATCGACGCCGGATCCTGCGCCGAGAGCGTCGACCGCGTTCCAAAGCTCACCAGCTTCTCGATATTCGCGCGCACCCGCTCCCCCGAAATCCGCTTCAGCGCCGCCGCAATCTGACCATCAACCGGCATCGGCCCCTCGGCGGCCGCTGCCTTGCTCGGGCTTGCGCCTGCGTTACCCACCGTCAGCGCCAGCGCGGCAACCAACATCCGGCCTGCGCTATGGCGAAAGAAAGTATTGCGAGGAGAAATCATTGCGGCTCCCAGGTAAAGGATTGTCAAGCCCGCGGCACATTCCCGGCCGAGGTAAAAATTTGGCCCCTCCCACGCCCGACCCCTTGACCTGGGGCGGAGGAGAATCTAAATATTAACAAGGAGCATCAAGAGGGTGGCGAAGGAGTCGCGAGTGAAGTGGAGGAATCATGGTTCTTTGTCCTGAATGCGAAACCGACCTGGACGTGGAGGAGGAAGAAGTCGACGAAGGCGAAATTGTCTCCTGTCCGGAGTGCGGCACCGATTTTGAAGTGGTGACCACCAGCCCGCTGGAGCTGAAAGCGGTCGAGGAGGGTTACGTGGACGAGGAAGAAGAATTGGAGAGCGAAGACGGTGAGGATTCGTAATCTCACCCGAAACAGGCCGAGCACGCGCCACCGGGTTTCTTTCTCGCTTCTTGTGGTTCACTTCTTATCTTGTGCAAGTCCTCATGCCCTGCTCTACGCGCAAGCCGCAGGCAACGGCAAACTCAAACCGAAGGACGATTATGCCCTGATTTTCGGCACCGTCTGGGGTCCGGATGAGCGCCCCGTTTACGGCGTCAAGGTCGAGATTCATCGGCTGCCGGGCAAAAAACCCCACTGGGAGCTTTATTCCGATCACTCCGGCGAATTTGCCCAGCGCGTTCCGGTCGGTGAGGCGGATTACCTTATCTCGGCGAACTTGAAGGGCGTGAAGACCAAGGACGGCCAGCGCTTGCACGCCCAGGACGTCACTGTGCACGTGGATTACGACGAGCGCATCGATATGAGCTTGCACCTGACTCCATGAAGCGGGGAGCGCTTTCGGAGGGAGCAAGCGGCTTAAGCGCAGGACAGCCAACCGGGAAGCGACCCCCCGCAGAAATTGAAGCGGAAGGGAATCGAAGAGAACCAAAAATAGAAAAATTTGAGAAGAGAGGATCGGTGTTGCATGACGCCCAGACGTGCTCTCAGAAACGCCTCCCGCATCGTGATGGCGCTGCTTTTCGTCGTTTCCTTCGGTCAGGCCGCGCCCGACAAAAAAAGTCAGCAGCAAGGCCGCCTGCTGCTGGGCAAGGTGCTCGACCAGCACGATAATCCCGTGCCCAATGCCATCGTCTATCTCACCAATGCGCGGACCCACGCGGTAAAAACCTACATCATTAGCGAAGATGGCACCTATCGCTTCCCCGGGCTGGATTCGGTGGACTATGAAGTCTATGCTCAGTTCAACGGGCACAAAAGCGATACTCGCTCGGTGAGCCAGTTCGACGAGCGGCCCCAGGTCTACGTCGATTTGCGAATCAATACACAATAGGGCTGTCGGCATAAAGTCATGTATAGCCATACAACTTTTTGCCCACGGAGGGGTTCCATTTATACAGAGACGATGTTTCGGAGGGAAAAACCTTGAACGTATTGCGTTCGCTTTACGCTAAAAACCGCACGCTGCTCGCGGGTTTCGCCACGCTTGGCTTGATTGCCGCGGGCGCGCTCTCGATCTGCGCTCAGCAGGGGGCGATGAGTCCCTACCAGGATGAGAACGACGGGGTCAGCGGCGGGGGCAAGTGGATGATCTTCCGCCGCGAAGACAAGATGACCGGCGCCAAGAAGGTCCGTTTCGAGCTGATGGCCAATAACTATTTCC
Source organism: Candidatus Sulfotelmatobacter sp. (assembly GCA_030037575.1). Lineage (GTDB taxonomy): Bacteria > Acidobacteriota > Terriglobia > Terriglobales > Acidobacteriaceae > Sulfotelmatobacter. The sequence continues at coordinate 5,718 of JASHRB010000158.1, forward strand.
GCGAGGATCCGAACTCCAAGCCGCGCGTCGAATTGGTTTACACCAACGGCAAGTATGAGTATTCCGACTTCAATCCCGGCACCCGCCTCGGCCGCCCCGATTATCCCGGTTTCTGGGGACAGCCGAAGATGGAAATCATGGTCCGCATCGACGGCTATCACGATCACAAAGGCTGGAACTGGGTGCGCGATCACTTCCTCGCTATGGATAAGGGGACCATCCGCGGCATGCTCGGGGCTCAGGTATTCAACATCGAAGTCCGAACCCGCAGCGGCCCGGAAATCGCCGAGTTCTCGCCGGCGGGAATCGACCTGGGCGAAGTGAAGCGGGCCTGCGATATGACGCCCCACAAACCGTAAATTTTGTGTCGCCCGTTCGTCTGGAGAGCACCCCATTCCGGGCCGCATTCTTGGCGGCTGGAATGGGGTTTTTGTGGTCTGCCGTTCGCGCCCCTGGGGACACCGCCCATTTCTCCGGTAACTTGCGTTCGCCGCGCATGTTTGTTCCCCTTAGCTCGGTTCGTTCGCTCGCCGCCAAAGAAGCGCCGAACCCGAAAAAAATAGAAGGCTTAAAGAACCTGATCCATGGGCGCATCCGTCATCCAGAGCGCAACTATGTTGCTGTTCGCAGTCGGAGTGTTCGTCTACACCGTCATGCTGTACAACGAGCTCGTTCGCCTGCGCAACGACAATGACCGCGCCTGGGCCAACATTGATGTGTTGCTCAAACAGCGCCACGACGAGATACCCAACCTGGTCGAGACCGTGAAGGGATGCATGCAACACGAGCGGGCAACCTTGCTGGCGGTCACCCAGGCGCGCGCAGCCTCGATGAACGCCGCCAGCGTTCGCCAGAAAGCGCAAGCTGATTTGCTTATGACCGGAGCCCTGCGCGGCTTGTTTGCGGTGGCGGAGAATTACCCTCAGCTCAAGGCCAATGAGAATTTTCTCCAGCTGCAAAGCCGCATCAGCGAACTCGAAGAGCGCATCGCTGACCGCCGCGAATTTTTCAATGACGATGTCAATACCTACAACGCCCGCATCGGTCAAATTCCATATGTCTTGGTAGCCAGCGTTATGAGCCTGAAGCCGCGCTCGATGTTCCAGGCCTCCGACCAAGACCGCCGCGAGGTCGAAGTCAGACTCCAGAAGCCGAACGCCGCCGGGGCATAATCCCCATCCGCAGAATTCTGCAAGCCTTTATCACGGCCGCGCGCAACTAACTGCTGTTATGATTCCACTCTGAGAGAGAGGCAGGTTATGAATAAGTTGTTGAAGTCGTTTCTGAAAACGGCGGTCTATGTGCTCGACCAGGCCGAAGACGTGGCCGATGATGTGCGCGGGCGGGTGGCGGACCGAGTCGGGCGCGCCAGCGACCGGGTTTCGGATTTGCGGGACCGGGCGCGCGATCTTTACGCGGGCGAAGATCATACCCTGCGCAACATCTTGACTTTTGCTGCCGGGGTGGGCGTCGGCGTCGTCACCGCGATGCTATTCGCCCCAGCCAGCGGCCAGGAAACCCGCAGCCAGATCGGAGAGAGAGTGCACGACATCGGGGGAAAGATGCGGGAACGTTTTTCGGACGGGCAACGCACCGGCACCGAGGGCGTTTAGCTTGGCCGTGGATGAAGCGGAAAATCGAAAGACTCTTCGACTCTAGGCCAGCAGCTTCGCCGCTTCCTTGGCGTAGTAGGTGAGAATGATGCTCGCTCCGGCGCGGCGAATGCTGACGAGCGACTCCATCATGACCCGCTCGCGTTCAATCCAGCCGTTGCGCGCCGCCGCCTCGATCATCGCGTACTCGCCCGAAACCTGGTACGCGGCCACGGGAACATCGAAGCGGCGACGCGCGGCGGCAATCACGTCCAAATACGGCATGGCCGGTTTCACCATGATCATGTCCGCGCCCTCTTCGATGTCGAGTTCAATCTCGTGCAGGGCTTCGCGTAAATTTGCTCCATCCATCTGATACGAACGCCGGTCGCCGAATTGCGGCGCCGAATCGGCCGCCTCACGGAAGGGCCCGTAGAATCCCGAAGCAAACTTCGCCGCATAGGAAAGGATGGGAGTATGGCTGAAGTTTGCCTGGTCCAGTGCGCGCCGAATCGCGGCGACCCGGCCGTCCATCATGTCGGAAGGCGCAATCACATCGATGCCCGCCCGCGCCAGGGAAACCGAAGTTCGTGCCAGCAGTTCGAGAGAGGCGTCGTTATCGATTTCGTAATCGATGCGCCGCGCATGATTCGCGAGCTGCGCGGCAATCTTCTCCCTTGCCTTTTCTTTTGTCTTTTCTGCTTCCGCGGCATTGCGCAGGGCCGCCGCCTGCATCCCGCCCAGCACCTCGCGGGCAGCCGCGCCCAAAGATTGCGCCGGAGGAGTTTTCTTCACAATCCCGCAATGTCCATGCGCCATGTATTCGCAAA
>JASHRB010000159.1 GCA_030037575.1 Candidatus Sulfotelmatobacter sp.
TCGCCACATATGTTTTTGTGTCTTCATTCTTTCCACCTTGCGAGAGGGCCTTGCACATTAATCCTATCCACGCCCGAGTAGGCCACAAAGGCACTTTGGTTTCGAGAGTACGGTAGTTCAGTTCGCCAAGGACTGGCCTGTATATTGCAGAACTTAAAGCACTTAGCGAATGGCCTGGGAAGATTTTTTAGCGCGCCGAAGAGCCTTGCGAAAGGTGGTCGAGCGCCAGATTCAACTCCAGCACGTTCACCCGCGGCTCGCCCAGGAAACCGAATTGCCGTGGCTCGGTATTCTGGCGGACAAGTTGGCGAACCGTCTGTTCGCTCACTCCGCGCTGTTTGGCCACGCGCGCCACCTGGAATTCGGCTGCGGCGGGAGTAATGTCGGGATCGAGACCGGACGCGGAGGTGGTGACGAGATCGATGGGAACCGGAGCATTTGGATTTTCAGCTTGAAGCGCCGACGTATCGGACTTCACGCGATCAATCAGCGCGTGATTCGTTGGTCCGAGCTGCGAGCCGTTCGTGTTGGTAGGATCGTAGTTGACCGCCGAAGGCCGAGGGTGAAAATAACGCGGACTGGTGAAGCTTTGTGCCAGAAGCCGCGAGCCCACGATCTTTCCGTTCGCTTCGACGAGTTCCCCGTTGGCTTTCTGCGGAAACAACAGCTGCGCCAGACCGGTCACAACCAACGGATAGATGATGCCCAGCAGAACGGTGGTTGCGATCGTCATCAGAACCGCGGTCATCAGATTTTTTCTCATGCGAACTCCTACGCCAAACCCGCTCTCGTGATCAACATGTCGATGAGCTTGATGCCAATGAACGGAATGATGATGCCGCCGACGCCGTAAATCCAAAGATTCTTGCGCAGCAGTGCGGCGGCGCCCATGGCGCGATATTTCACACCCCGCAGGGCCAGCGGAATTAAGGCGACGATGATCACGGCATTGAAAATGACCGCCGAAAGCACGGCCGACTCCGGTGTTTTCAGCCGCATGATATTCAGCGCGTTCAAGACCGGAAAGGTTCCGGCAAACATGGCTGGAATGATGGCGAAATATTTGGCGACATCGTTGGCGATCGAAAACGTGGTCAGCGCGCCGCGAGTCATGAGCAACTGCTTGCCGATTTCGACGATCTCGATGAGCTTGGTGGGATTGGAATCGAGATCCACCATGTTGCCGGCTTCTTTCGCCGCTTGCGTGCCAGTGTTCATGGCGACGCCAACATCCGCTTGCGCGAGCGCGGGAGCGTCGTTGGTGCCGTCGCCGGTCATGGCGACCAGCTTTCCTTCGGCCTGTTCTTTCCGAATCAAATCCATTTTGTCTTTTGGTGTAGCCTGCGCGAGAAAATCGTCGACGCCGGCTTCCCGGGCAATCGCGGCAGCGGTGAGCGGATTGTCGCCTGTGATCATCACGGTTTTGATGCCCATCGCACGCAACCGATCAAAACGCTGCTTCATGCCGCCCTTGACGACGTCTTTCAGCTGAATCACGCCGAGAGCGCGGTTATTCTCTACAACCACCAGCGGTGTGCCGCCGGAGCGCGAAATTCCATCGAGGCTCTCACGCACTTCCTTGGGAAGCGAGCTTCCCTGCTCTTCGAGATACTGCGCAATTGCGTCAGCCGCACCTTTGCGAATGGATCGACCATCCAGATTCACGCCTGACATGCGGGTCATTGCACTGAAAGGAATGAACTGGGCATCATGCGATCCGACTTCCCGGCCTCGCAGACCATATTTTTCTTTTGCCAGCACAACAATGGAGCGGCCTTCGGGAGTTTCGTCCGCGAGAGAGGAAAGTTGTGCTGCGTCGGCGAGCGTGGCCTCGGTCACGCCGGGAGCGGTCACAAATCGTGTTGCCTGGCGATTACCAAGCGTGATCGTGCCGGTCTTGTCGAGAAGCAGCGTGTTCACATCCCCGGCCGCTTCGACAGCACGGCCGGACATCGCCAAAACGTTGTGCTGCACTAGACGATCCATGCCTGCGATGCCGATTGCCGACAAAAGGCCGCCAATCGTGGTTGGAATCAGACAGACAAGCAACGACACCAGCACGAAAACTGTCTGCGGAGAACCGGAATAAATGGCGAACGGCTGCAGCGTAACAACTGCCAGCAGGAAGATAACCGTCAATCCTGCCAACAGAATATTCAGCGCGATTTCGTTCGGTGTCTTTTGCCGTTCGGCGCCTTCGACCAGAGCGATCATCCGATCAAGGAATGTCTCGCCCGGGTTCGATGTGATCTTGACCTTGACCCAATCGGAAAGCACCCGCGTGCCTCCAGTCACGGCAGATCGGTCGCCACCTGCCTCACGAATCACCGGCGCAGATTCACCCGTGATTGCCGACTCATCGACCGATGCAACACCCTCGACAATCTCTCCATCACCGGGAACAAACTCGCCCGCTTCTACCAGACACATATCTCCGGTTCGCAGCTTCGAGCCAGGCACAGTTTCGATTTTTCCATCCGGCAAGAGGCGATTCGCCATGGTTTCCGCTTTGGCACGCCGCAAAGCATCGGCTTGGGCTTTGCCACGGCCTTCGGCCATCGCTTCGGCAAAATTCGCAAACAAAACCGTGAACCACAACCACAAGGTGATTTGCAGATTGAACTTAAAATCGGCGCCGCCGCGGAACAGCAGCACGCTGGTAATGACACTACCAATCTCCACCACGAACATGACGGGATTGCCCATCATCTTGCGCGGATTCAGCTTCACAAAAGCATCCCAGATCGCGCGGGCAACGATCTTCCACTCCCACACGGCCTTCTTCCTTGTCTTGCGTGGCGAGTGTCCCGGGTGAACCGATTGCACTTCAGAAACGGGGCTTTCAGTCATTGCCATATAGATCCTTCAGAAAGTCTTGCCTGCAGCCATGAGCAAGTGCTCAAGGACAGGCCCCAGGCTCAACGCCGGGAAAAATGTCAATGCGCCCACGATCAGAATCACACCGATCAGCAGCACTGTGAACAACGGCGTGGTTACGGGGAACGTACCCGACGAAGGCGGAACATATTTCTTCTGCGCAAGATGGCCGGCGATGGCCAGCATGGGAATGATCATGAAGAAACGGCCAAGCAGCATGTCGAAGCCGATAGTGGTGTCATACCAGAGCGTGTTCACGGTCAGTCCGCTGAACGCCGAGCCGTTGTTGCCGGCGCCCGAAACAAACGCGTAGAGAATCTGGCTGAATCCGTGCGGGCCGGGATTGGAAATGCTGCCTGTGCCGAATGGATACACAACTGAGATCGCCGCGAAGGTCAAAATCACCAGCGGAAAGACGAGCACAAACAACATTGCCATCTTAACGTCATATGCCTCGATTTTTTTGCCGAGATACTCGGGCGTGCGGCCGACCATCAG
>JASHRB010000160.1 GCA_030037575.1 Candidatus Sulfotelmatobacter sp.
ACTCGAGACGGCGGCGGGAAACCGCATCGCCGAGATGCTCAAGCTGCCCGAGGGTTACACGGCGCTTGTCACTTCCGGCGCTGCGGCTGCGATTCAGTCGGGATTAGCCGGAATTCTCACCGGGGGCAACCAGGCGCTGATCCGCCAATTGCCGGATTTGACCGGCATGAAATCGGAAGTAATCATCCAAAAATCCCATCGCAATCCTTTTGATCACCAACTGCGATCGACGGGAATTAAACTCATCGAAATCGAAACTGTCGAGCAACTTCGGGCGGCCGTAAACGATCGCACGGCAATGATGCACTTCACGAACTTCGCCAACGCGGCCGGTCAAATCAAAGTCGACGAGTGGGTGAAACTGGCAAAGCAGAACAACCTTCCCTGCATGAACGACGCTGCCGCCGATACGCCGCCTGTGTCTCATCTTTGGGATTACACCAACATGGGTTACGACCTTGTGACGTTCAGTGGCGGGAAAGCGCTTCGTGGACCCCAGTGCGCAGGTTTGTTGATTGGGCGCAAAGACTTGGTTGCGAACGCCCTGCTCAACAACAGCCCGCACGAAGATACGATTGGCCGCAGCCAGAAAGTCGGCAAGGAAGAAATCGTAGGAATGGTCAAAGCGCTCGAACTTTATCTGGCTGAAGATCACGACGCGCTGGCCAAAGAATGGCAGGAACGGCTGGAAGGAATCTCCCGTGAGATTACCAAAGTCCCCGGCGTGAGCACATCGTTCTTCGTTCCCGACATCGCCAATCACGTTCCGCACATGCGCATCCTGTGGGATGATGCTCGCATTTCCTTGACCCCCGAACAAGCTTCGAAACTGCTGCGCAGCTCGACCCCGTCGATTGCCATTGGCGGAGGCGGGGGGCAACCGGGTCTGGCGATGAACTCCTTCATGCTGCAAGAGGGCGAAGACAAGATTGTGGCCTCGCAACTAACCCAGCTTTTCCGTGAGCATGCCGCGTAGGAAAAACTCTGCGCCGGTCATGCGCTTAGGACAACCGTGAGGCTCCGGGAAACCGCCGTTCGTGACGCCAAGCGAGGTTCTTTACTCCACCGGCATGCGGAGTTTCGATCCTTTTTTCTCCAGCCACGCATTGAATTGCTCGATCATTTCTTGGCTCCACCGGTTATCGATTTGTCCCGGCGTGTACCTGCCTTCGCGCAGCATCATGTGGCCCCACTCGTCGACCAGATGATCCATCTCGCTATCGGCCGCAACTTTTTCGGCCAATTGCGGCGGAACAAAAGTGACTCCTTCCGGGTCGCCGATGGCTATGTCGCCCGGCATTACGGTCGCGTCTCCGATGCGAATGGGAACGTTAATTCCCGCGAGCATTGTGTTCTCAAGCGCAGACGGGTCCAGGCCGCGAGTGTACACCTGGAATCCGCGAATCTCCTGAATGCCGGTGACATCTCGAACCGCCCCGTTCACGATCAACCCGTTGTGACTTTTGGCGTAGATCGCGGTGGCCAGATTGTCGCCGATGATGGTGCCGTAGCGAATTTTGCCAAACAGATCGACGACCAGAACGTCTCCCGGTTGCAAAATGTCGATGATCCAGGAATTTTCATCTCCGATCCGATTTTCCCGCTTGCCGTTTGCTTTGATCACCGAATCCACGTCCGGCCGCCGCGGCATGAAGACCGCAGTGACCACGCGGCCTACGAGGCGTTCCCCGGGATTGATCACCTTCCATCCGCCTTCAAACTGATTTTTATAACCTGCATCTTCGAGCACATCCCAGGCCTGATCCGCCGTGACGCCTTGGAGGCGCGCCAGCACAGAATCCGCCACATGCGGCCGGCCGTCAGGAAAGCGTTCGCCGTGCCAGTCGGGAGTGAACTCGATGCGCTGCTCCTTGGTGAAGAGGCCGAGTTGCGCCTGGGCCGGAATGACAGAAAGGACAGCGCAGGATATGGGTACGGTCAAAAACCAAAATCTGTTCATAGTGCTCCCGTAAAATTCTGGGGTTCGAAAATTGATGTCGTTGCGAGCGCGAAAATATCATATGACGCGCCGCACAGCAATCGCTCGCCAGCAAGCGCATGCGGGCGCGCACTGAGCTCCGCATCCGGCCCGAAAAGGTCGAGTCTGCACCCTCTGACGGGGAGTCATCCATGACCGCGCGAACCAGCCGGGTTCGATGGTTTCTGGTGTTCTGTCTGTTCGTTCTCAGCGCCGTTTCCTATCTTGACCGCGTGAATATCTCGATTGCCGCCGGCCCCATCGCGGATGCTTACCACCTGACCGACGTGCAATTGGGCAAAGTTTTCAGTTCCATGCTCATCGGATACGCCCTGTTCCAAACTATTGCCGGAACGCTGGCCGATCGCTTCGGGTCGCGTCGGGTGCTTACTTTTGGGGTGATCTGGTGGGGAGTTTTCACCGCCCTCACTGCGGTCGTGCCGCCGAACATTCGCGGCGCACTTTCCGCCTTCCTCGCCATCCGTTTTCTCCTGGGTGCGGGCGAGGCGGTGATCTATCCTTCGGCCAATCAATTTGTCGCGCGCTGGATTCCCATTCGCGAACGCGGCATCGCCAACGGCTGGATTTTCGCCGGCGTCGGCGCCGGCGCCGGCCTTACGCCTCCGCTCATTACTTACCTCATGATCCATTACGGCTGGCGTTGCTCGTTTCTTGTCTGCTCGGTCCTTGGATTGGTGCTGGCCGCAATCTGGTTCTTGGCGGCCCGGGACACGCCCGTCGAACATCCGCGGGTTACGGCGGGCGAATTGGCGGAGATCGAATCCGGGCTGACTTTAGCGGTTTCAGAGGTGTCGGTGCCAGCCTCACCCGGCAAATCTGTGGCGCTCGTTCCGTGGAGAACTGTCCTCCGCAGCAAAGAGATTTGGGCCGTGACCGTCAGCTATTTTTGTTATGGCTATGTGGCCTGGATTTTCTTCAGTTGGTTTTTCCGTTACCTCGCGAAAGTTCGCGGCCTCGATTTGAAGGCGAGCGCGTTTTACTCGATGCTGCCTTTTCTGGCCATGCTGCTGTCTTGTCTGCTCGGGGGAGTAGTCAACGACCGCCTCACGAGATGGAAAGGCCCCCGTCTCGGACGTTGTTTCCTGGCCGCATTCGCCATTGCCCTGGCGGGTGTTTTCATTGTTTTCGGCTCGCACGCTGCGAGCGCACGAGTGGCCAGCGTTGTGCTCGCCGGAGGGGCAGGCGCGCTGTATCTTTCGCAAAGTTCTTTCTGGTCGCTCACCGCGGACATCGCCGGGCCGTCTTCCGGTTCCGTCTCCGGCTTCATGAACATGGGAAATCAGATCGGCGCTGCACTTACTGCATCGCTCACCCCGTGGATCGCGGCCGGTTACGGCTGGAGGGCATCATTTCTGGTGGCCGCCGTGCTTTGCTTTGTGGGGGCGGCATGTTGGCTCATGGTGGATCCCCAGCGATCGCTTGTCCGGACGCGCCCCTCGTAGACCCAGGTGCGATCCGTATGCTTGCAGTTTCTCGACGCCGCCCTGCAATGGATTCAGCCATGAGCAGCGAGTTCATGGAGAAGCCGCATCTCTCGGTTCCAGCAGCACATAACCCGCCCACCTCCTGAAGGCGACACGTTGCTCGTTTGAGGCAAACAGAGCACCAATCTTCACCATCGCTTTCAGTTTCCATGGCAATTGAATGGGACGCTGAAGACGCTCACCCTCCTCCGCCAGATAGCGAATCTGTTTGGCCTTCCACCCGTGTTCTCGGAAAAACGCGAACCAATCCTTCGGCTTGAACTTAAAAGGAGCATTCTGCATTTTTTGCTGCAGCCCCGCACGACGACGGAATTCGACGAGTCTGGGGGAAAAATAATCCGCAATCCAGTAACGAACGTTTCCCAGGGAAGCAACCTCATCGGCCAGAGAGCCCACCTCTTCGACGCTCAAATAAGCGATCACTCCTTCGGTGAGCACCAGAATTTTCTTGGCGCGCGCGCGCATGCTCTGGAGAAAACGTCTGCGCTCAGCTACGTTGGCAAGATCAACCTTTACCCGCTCCAGCCGGCAGCGCGGTTTTTCATGGGCCAGCTGCTTCTCTTTGTATTCGATCACGTGGGGATAATCGGCTTCGACCCACAGCAACCACTCCGGCAGATCCATGCGATAGGGACGCGCGTCCAAGCCGGCGCCAAGATTCAAAACCGAATCGACCCCCTGGGCACGAGCAAAGCGGATGTAATCATCAATGATGCGTGTGCGGATCACGACCACCCATCCCGTGATGAAAGGCATGGGCATGGAATGGGCTATGTTCTTACCTTGCTCTCCGGCCAAGACACCGGCGAGGGGGTCGCGAAACAAAGCGTCGGCGCGCTCACTTTCGAGCGCGCGGTAATACGCGATCCAAAACGCGGTATCGGAAACGGA
>JASHRB010000161.1 GCA_030037575.1 Candidatus Sulfotelmatobacter sp.
ATCGTCCAGGTTCTTGGTTATGGTTCCAATGACATTACCGGCCAGGCCGATGTTCCCCTCCTCCGCCGGGGTCAAGTTCTGACCGGTTTCCTTCGCCCGCTGGGCTCCGCAGAAGTCGTGCAGGAAGTGGCGCGAACCGGGGTGACTTCCTTTTCCCTCGAACTGATCCCTCGCACCACCCGCGCCCAGAGCATGGACGCGCTTTCCTCGATGGCCACGGTCTCCGGCTACAAAGCGGTGCTGGTTGCGGCCGAACAATCCATTCGGCTCTTTCCCATGATGACCACCGCGGCTGGCACGATCACGCCCGCGCGCGTGCTGATCATCGGTGTCGGGGTCGCGGGACTGCAGGCCATTTCGACGGCTCGTCGTCTGGGGGCCGTCGCTTCCGCTTACGACATGCGCCCGGCTGCCAAAGAGCAGGTGCAAAGCCTCGGGGGAAGATTCGTCGAGCTGCCCATCGAAGCGCAGAATGCGCAAGACGCTCGCGGCTACGGCACCGCTCAAGAGGAAAGCTTCTACGCCCGCCAGCGCGAACTGCTTACGCGCGTCGTCGCCGACAGCGACGTGGTCATCACCACGGCGGTCGTTCCCGGCAAGAAAGCGCCGGTGCTGGTTACCGCCGAAATGGTGCAAAAAATGTTACCCGGGTCGGTGATCGTCGATCTTGCGGCCGAGCGCGGAGGCAACTGCGAACTGACGCAGAGCGGCAAAACCGTTGACCTCAACGGCGTCTCGATCGTCGGTCCCGTGAATCTCGCCAGCACTCTGCCGTTTCACGCCAGCCAGATGTATTCGCGCAATCTCACGTCTTTTCTTGCCAACCTGGTGAAAGACGGCAAGCTGCGTCCGCCGGAGAGCGATGACATCATTCGCGAAACCCTGCTGACCCAGGGCGGAGAAATCGTGAATGCGCGAGTGCGGGAATTTTTCAAGCTGCCCGCTCTGGCGGCGAGCCGTTCGTAAGCTGAAGGCGGCCGCAAGTGCCGAAAGCGTGCAAAGGAGCAATCATGCCAGCGGATTTCATTTCCAATCTTTATGTGTTCATCCTGGCGGGGTTCGTCGGATTTGAGCTGATCAAGCGGGTCTCGCCTCTGCTGCACACGCCGCTGATGGCGTTGACCAATGCGCTCGACGCCATCGTGGTGGTCGCCGCCATCATCATCGCCGGGCGGCACGAGACGCGGTTTACCACCATCCTGGGGGCGATTGCCGTGGCGGCGTCGTTCAGCAACATGGTGGGCGGCTTCCTGATTACCGACCGCATGTTGCGCATGTTCAAGTCCGGCAGGTCGAAACAATCATGAACGCGTTCGAGCTTCGGCAGTCTCTCGATTTCGCCTACATCGTCGCTGTCGTCCTCTTCATTCTTTCTCTCAAATTCCTGAGTTCGCCGGCAAGTTCGCGATGGGGGGTGGTGGCCGGGGAGATAGGCGCCGGGCTGGCCGTCATCGTCACGCTGTTCAACCCTGAGGTGGTGCAGTACAGGTGGATTCTCATCACCCTGATCATCGGCGCCGGAGTCGGCATTCCTCTCGGCCTGGTGCACATGACGGCGGTGCCGCAGCGAACGGCGTTGAGCCACGCCTTCGGAGCGCTCTCGGCGGCCATCATCGGCGTCGCCGAATACTACGTGGGCACGGCGCCGGTCACGCGATTTGAGATGGGCGAGATTGCGCTCGAAGTCATCATCGGTTCGCTCACCGTCACCGGCAGCCTGATCGCTGCGGGAAAGCTGCAGGAACTATTGCCGCAGCGGCCGATTGTTTATCGCGGCCAGAATATCGTCAGCCTCACCGTGCTTGCCGGAGCTCTGGGCCTCGCCATCGCCCTGGTGGTGAATCCCGCGCAGGCCATGCTGTTTCCGATCATGGTGATCGTGGCTTTGATTTTTGGCGTGCTGCTGGTCACTCCCATCGGCGGCGCAGACATGCCGACGGTCATCTCGCTGCTCAATTCCTACGCCGGTTTTTCGGCCGCCCTGCTGGGATTCGTGCTGAACAGCAAAGTTCTGGTGGTGGCGGGCGCGCTCGATGGATCTTCCGGCTTCATTCTGTCGGTGATCATGTGCAAGGCCATGAACCGCTCCTTTACCAATGTCATGTTCGGAGCGTTCGGGCAGGTGCAAGCCGCGGCCGCCGGCGCCCAGGAAGAACGAGCGGTGCGCAGCGCCACCCCGGAAGATGCCACCGCGATTCTCGAAGCCGCGCGCAGCGTCGTCGTCGTTCCCGGCTATGGCATGGCGGTCGCCCAGGCGCAGCACAAAGTTCGCGAACTCTACGACCTGCTCACCAAGAAAGGAATCGAGGTTCGCTTTGCCGTCCATCCGGTCGCCGGACGCATGCCCGGCCACATGAACGTGCTGCTTGCCGAAGCCGACATTCCCTACGACCGCCTTATCGAAATGGACGAGATCAACGGCGACTTCCCACAAACCGATGTGGCGCTCGTCATCGGCGCCAATGACGTCACCAATCCCGCCGCCCGCAACGACAAATCGAGCCCCATCTTCGGCATGCCGATTCTCGATGTCGACAAGGCCCACACCGTGATGGTGATCAAGCGCAGCATGAGCCCGGGCTTCGCGGGCATCGACAACCCGCTTTATTATCTCGACAACACGCTCATGCTCTTCGGCGACGCCAAGCAGTTCGTGAGCGCGATTGTGAAAGAGCTGAGCGGCGGCCATTGAACCTCCTTCCCGCCCGGTCAGCCAGGTTACGGAGGTAACCGAACCGCCAGCCTAATTGCGTTTCCGCTGGCGATCCCTCGTGAATAATAGGGATTTGGCTGGCTGTTCCGGCCAAGCGGCCCGACCACGCCGTGCTCTCCAAATCTTCCAAAAAGAAAGCGCTAGGCGAGAACAGTATGCCGACGGGGGTGCCGAAAGCGGCCGCAAAATTACCCGCAGCCCGGGCGCCGCTGGATGAGAGAGTTCTGGCCATGGTCATGGCCCACGCCCCCCTTCCCGAAATCCTGAAAACCCTGTGTGCCAGCATCGAGACGCACTACGACGGGTTGTTGTGCTCCATTCTGCTTCTCGAAGCTGATGGCGTCACCCTGCGTCACGGCGCCGCGCCAGCGCTTCCCGAAGCCTATACGCGGGCCATCGATGGCGTGCAAATCGGCCCTTGCGCGGGATCCTGTGGCACCGCGGCCTATCGGTGCCAGCCGGTCATCGTCTCCGATATTGCCGTCGATCCTCTGTGGGCGGACTACCGCCGTCTTGCTCTTGCACACGGTTTGCGGGCTTGTTGGTCCACTCCCATTGCCTCCGAGGATGGCAGCATCCTCGGAACCTTCGCCGTCTACTATCTGGAGCCGCGCACACCCGATGGCGAGCATCTGCAGTTGATCGCTCATGCCACTCGGCTGGCGGCCATTGCCATCGAGCGCGATCGGGCTCAGGCGGAACTCAACGCGGCCGAGAGCCGTTACCGCACCCTGGTCGAACGCCTGCCCGCCATTACCTACCTCGCCGAACTCGGCGCCTGCGGCCCTTGGCGTTATGTCAGCCCGCAGATTGAGTCCATGCTCGGCTTCTCGCCTGCGGAGTGGCTCGCGGATCCCCGCCTCTGGATCGATCGGGTCCACGCGGAAGACCGCGAAAGCGTTTTGGCCGTGGAAGATCACTTTCAGAAAAATCGCGATCTGTTTCAAGCCGAATACCGCATGCATGCCCGCGACGGCAGAATTCTCTGGTTCCGCGACGAGGCCGTCATGCTGCCCGCCATTCCCGATCGACCCCGTCTGATGCAGGGCGTCATGTATGACATCACCGAGCGCAAGCGGCTCGAAGACCAGCTCCGCCACTCGCAAAAAATGGAAGCGGTGGGCCTGCTGGCGGGCGGGATCGCTCACGATTTCAACAATCTTCTCATGCTCATCCAGGCGCACAATGAGCGCCTGCGCGCCGCGCTGGCAGCCGATGCTCCCGCCCTAAGAGAGTCTCAGGGCATTGCACAAGCGGTGATGCGCGCGGCCAGCCTTACCGGCGGATTGCTGGCTTTCAGTCGCAAGCAAGTGCTGCAGCCCAGAGTCATGGACTTGAACCGGGTCCTGACGGAAGTGGCGAAACTGCTCGATCGCCTCATCGGAAAAAGCATCGCACTGCGCGTGTCACCCGCTCCCCAGCTCTGGCCGGTCAAGGCTGACCCGGGCCAGATGGAACAGTTGATCATGAATCTTGCGGTTAACGCCCGCGATGCCATGCCGCAGGGAGGTGAGCTGGCCATCGAGACCAAAAATGCGGAGATCGCGGGCGCTCATCCCCGGCTGGGCGATGGCGCGCGCCCCGGTCAGTATGTGACGCTGGTGGTCGCCGACACCGGCGCCGGAATGGACAGCCAAACCCAGGCCCACATGTTCGAGCCCTTTTTCACCACCAAGGAACCGGGAAAAGGCACCGGGCTTGGGTTGGCCATCGTCTACGGAGTCATCAAGCAGCTGGGCGGCTGGATTCATGTTGTGAGCCAACCGGGACAGGGAACAACCTTCGAAATCTATCTGCCGCGAGCCGAAGCGGCCCAAGCGTGGGCAACGGCGATCGCCGGCTCAGCCAATGTTGAGGTAATGCCCAGAGGCGACGAGACCATCCTTCTGGTGGAAGACGAGGCGGGGATTCGCGAGCTGGCCGGCGACTTTCTGCAGCGCCGCGGATACAGGGTGCTTACCGCCATGGATGGCGTCGAGGCCCTACGCATCGCCGAGGGGCACGAAGAGTTGATTCACCTGCTGGTCACCGACATGGTGATGCCCAACCTGGGAGGCACGGAATTGGCGCGCCGTCTGCGCGAAGTTCGGCCGCAAATCAAAGTGCTGTTCATGTCTGGCTATCCCGACCATCCCGCCCTGGCGGGCGCCGATATTGGAGCGCACGGCACAGTTCTGCAGAAGCCCTTTATGTTGGATACGCTGGCGCAACAGGTGAGGGCCTTGCTCGACCAGAGTGCGTCCTGACCATCTCTGCCGGCCGACCGAGCCCCTGCACCATTTCCGTTGCATGTAAATCAACCAGGTTCTCCACAGATTTCCACACGGTTTGCTGTTGCGTTTGCTTCGGCAACTTGCGGATAATGGCGGCGGGTGGGGCTTGTGCGCTTCGCGGCGCGCAAGCATGGTTACAAGCCGTGTACAGCCGAGCTGATTTACTTCGCATTCTTCATCTGACGCCGCGCCAGCTCGCGAGCTGGGAGCGGGCTGGGCTGATCGTGGCCGCAACCAGCTATTGCTTTCCCGATTTGCTCAAAATCAAGAAAGTGCGCGACCTGTGCGCCATGAAAGTTCGCCCGGCGGTGATTCGCGAATCGCTCGAGGCCATGCAGCGACAGGCGGCGGGGATGAAAAATCCTCTGGTCGATGCGGCAGCCTCCACCACCAACAAGCACCGCGTGGCCTTCCGCCATGAAGGCAAGTTGTTGGAGCCGATCGCCGGCCAGTTTGTGATGGATTTTTCTCCGCGCGAGAAACTGGTCACCCGCACCCCCATTCCCCAAGCAGACTCGACTCCGCAGACCAATGAGACTGCAGTCTGGTTCGCTCGCGGCATTGCTCTCGAAGAAGATCCGGCAACCCAGACTGCGGCCATGGCCGCCTACCAGAAAGTTCTCGAGTTCGATCCGGCTCACGCCGCGGCGCATATCAATTTGGGCACGCTCTATTACAACCGGCAGGACTTTGCGCTCGCCGAGAAACACTACCGCGCAGCGCTCGACTCCGACCCTCGCTACGCGCTGGCTTACTTCGATCTCGGCAACGTGCTCGATGAAACCGGTCGCGTCCAACAAGCCATCAAGACCTACAAGATGGCGATTCAACTGGCTCCCACCTACGCCGACGCGCACTACAATCTGGCGCTGGCCTATGAGAAAACCAGAGAACCTCGCAAAGCGCTGAAACACTGGCAGGCGTACACCAAGCTGGATACGACCGGCCCTTGGTCGGTGCATGCGCGCAATCAGATTCAGCGCATTCTGCAAGCCGACGGGCTGAAGCTGGTGCACTCGCGCAAGAAGTAACCGTCGCCTCCATGGCGCTCATCGTCTCGCCTTCGCGCCCGCCGTTCCCGGACACTCTGG
>JASHRB010000162.1 GCA_030037575.1 Candidatus Sulfotelmatobacter sp.
ATCACTGACGTAAATGACCTTGGCGTCGCTATGGTCGAGTGTGTAGGAGAGCTGGGAAACGCCGGCGCCAGCATTTAACGGAACAGCCACGAAACCGCCGTACATCAGTCCGAGGAACAACTGGCCAGTAAACAGGCCGTTGTCCATCAAAAAAGCGACCTTGTCACCACACGTTAACCCCAGCTGTTGGAGATTGCACGTGAGATTTCTCGCCTGTTGTTGCAGGGCTCCAAAGGTGAGGATCTCTCCCGTATCTGGACTGAGGAGGAAGGTCGCCTCGGGTTGAGTCATCGCGATCTTGTCGATCACGTCATGGATGGTTTCAAAGCCGGTAGCGGCGGAACGGCAAGTGATCATGTCTTGGAGATCAAAGGTCGACATCTGTTGACTCCTGTCTGGACGACTGAACCTGTGCGCAGCCCTTCGTGCTGAGAATGTCGTTGAGCAAAGGAACGATATCTGCTTTCGTCACTGTCACTTTCAGGTCGCCCAAGTCCTTTACCTTGGCCAGCAGGGCTCGCTGCTGCTCCGGGCTAATCTCGATACCCAGCTCTTGGCAATTTTGCTCGATGGAGGCCAGCCCCGCGGTCTTGCCCATGCCATAACTACGCTTGCGCCCAAAGCGCTGGGGATCCAGCTTGTTTTGGTAGAGGCGGCCCTTCTTGTCGCCGTCCGCGTGTACACCGCATCCCTGGGTCGTGCTTAGACGACCGACCACCGGAGCGTTGGCGGCCAGTTCGACGCCACTGATGCGCGCAACCAGATCGCTGAGCATCCCCAGCGCCCGCTCATCCACATTGCAGGTCACGCCATACAGGTCGCGTGCGGCGACTACTAGCGTAGCCAAATTGGTATTTCCTGCCCGCTCGCCGAGTCCGTTCGTGGTCACGTGGACGCGCCGCACACCCGCGCGCAGCGCTGCCAGGGAGTTGGACACGGCCAGCCCGTAGTCGTTATGGCCGTGGAAATCGAAAGCTATGGGGAAACTTCTGGTCATCAACCGTATATACGCTTCGGTCTGCTCGGGAGTCAGCACGCCCAACGTATCCGCCAGCATCATGCGCTTCACCGGCAACTCGCAAAGGCAGCTGGCCAGTGCCATGACGTACTCTTGAGAGTCGCGCATGCCCTGGGACCAATCTTCCGGGTATACATTGACGCTTAGCCCGCATCGGTCCGCGTAGCGGACTGTGCTGGCGATGTCACGGAAATGTTCATTCGGGGATTTCTTGAGCTGCACCCTGCAATGGTGTTCCGAGCCTTTGGCGAGCAAGTTCAGTACACGGCCACCGTTTTGCACGATCCAATCCACGGACTTGGTTCCGTCCACAAAGCCAAGGATCTCTACTCGATCCAAAAGGCCATTTGGACGAGCCCACTCCGTGATTTGCTGCACAGCCTGCGCTTCGCCGTTCGAGATTCTGGCCGAGGCAATTTCAACTGCGTCCACTCCGGATTGCAACGAAGCTTTGGCGATGATGAGTTTCTCATCCGGCGTATAGTTCACGCCGGGTGTCTGCTCCCCATCCCGCAGCGTCGTATCCATGACTTCCATAGTTTTCACTGTATTTTCTCCAGGCCTGCTCTTAAGACCAGTCAGAAACCATTCCGTGACGATCAGCGTCCCTAACTAAGATCAGCGTCCCTAAGGGAGGAAGAGGTTTAAGGCTAGGCCGAGACTGATTTGGACGAGAATGTCATTGGCTGTAGGCGTAGACAAGACATGCCTTGACCAAAGCGGAAGTACCTACTCATGGACAAGAGTGTCGCGTTTAGCGCGAAGCGTGCGTGGCGTTTCGGACATCTGAAATACTCCACCAATGATTCGTTCATCCAGTGCTTACCCTGAAATCCCGGCGCAAGGGCCTTTCCCTAACAACAGATAGCAGAACAATAAGGACGCGTTCGGCATTCTTTGGAGGGGGCGGCACGAGGGAGGCGGCGGAGAAATGTACCAGTAAATAGTATCTCATATCCCAAACGCCCGGTCAATGGCTCTTCTGGGGAGGAGTATAAACCGCCCGCCAATACTGACGAAACCCTGACTCTCGCGCAGGGGAGTAATGCCTAAGTGGAGAGCTCAATAACGGGTTTGCTCTCGGCATCCTTTCCATAGATGACGTTCCGTTCGTTTGCAAGCTCCTGATCGTATAGGTCTTCCGGCTCGTAGAGCACGACGTGGCTGCCTCTAGCGGAGAACGAGAAAGGAACACAAAGCAACTTCTTAAGTCGCTCACGCAGTGCGGCTCGCCGCTCCGGAGGAACGAAAAACACCATGAAACCGCCGCCACCCGCCCCCAAAAGCTTCCCGCCTAATGCCCCCGCGCTCAACCCGGCTTCGTAAATCTCGTCGAGCGCCGCGTTCGAGATTTTCTGAGTCAGCGTCCTTTTAATCTTCCAACTCTCATGCAGCAGGCGTCCAAATTCGCTGAGCGGGCAATTAGGATTTGCGACCACCGCCTCCGCTTCGTCGACAAGACCAAGCATGGTATTGAGTTCCCGCGTCTTCTGAGGTGTTAGCCTTAACTGTTCCTGCGCAATTTCGGAGGCGGTGCGAGAAAACCCTGTAAAGTAGAGAGCCAAATTTTGTTCCAGTTCGGTTAACCGGTCTGGCGACGTCAAAATTGGCTTCACTTCGATCGATCCATCGCGGCCGAAATTTATGCGGTTGAATCCTCCATACGCGGCGCTAACTTGATCTTGGGCTCCCACAGCTTCTTTGAGGATCTCCTGTTCCACCTTTATCGCTTCCAACGCAAGCGAATGCTTGTCGCGCATTTGGTTCTTGAGTGCGTAGAGACCGAGAAGAAGGCCTACCGTAAACGCAGAACTTGTGCCCAATCCAGTTCGGGCCGGCAAGTCAGCAATGTGATGAACCTCCACGCCTTCGCCGATACCTAGGTATTTCAGACATCCGCGCACCGACGGATGCTGGATCGCGGCATTCGCCCCCACATTCTCCACCTTCGAATAGGAAATTCGGCTGTGGTATTCGAAAAAAGGCGGTAACCATCGAGTCGTGATGAAACAGGACTTATCGATAGTAGTCGCGAGCACCGAGCCACCGTGTTCCCGGTACCACACAGGATAGTCCGTTCCGCCGCCGAAGAATGAAACTCGAAGTGGAGTACTTGTAATTACCATTTATTCAGGCCTTCCCTGTCTCGAAACCAGCAATGCCAGCAATCGCGCTGGGAGTGTGTGCCGTGCAAAGAAACCGCTAAGACAACAGATGCAACCCGATACTAGTCACGGGAAGACCTGTTTGGACTTCTAGTATCTTATGAACCGCATCAAGGAGGGACGACGCAAGCACATCAACTCCGCCGATTTGAGATTCGCCATCCCCCATTATGCGTGCAGTTCGACACCCAGCTTTCCTGCCAGCCTCCATATCGTGCTCCGAATCGCCGATCATCCATGCCCCAGATAGGTCGAGTTCGTGCCTCCGAGCGGCCTCCAATAGCATCCCGGGTTTCGGTTTCCGGCAACTGCACGGGGGCTGAAAGTCATGCGGACAATAGTAAACTGCGTCAATTCTCGCGCCGGCGGAGGCAAATTCGTCACCCATCCGTACGTGCATCGATTCCAGTTCCGACATCGTGATGAGCCCCTTAGCAACACAGCGCTGGTTGCTCACTACGACTACGAAATACCCAGCCTGGTTGAGCAAGCGGACTGCCTTCTGTGCGCCGGGAAGAATCTGCATCTCCTCCCATCGCGTCACATACAGGCCTTCAGGAGCTTTGCGGTTGAGCACACCGTCGCGATCGAGAAATGCAGCTTTCTTCATGAAATATCGTCTGTTCCACTAACTCTGCAATGATGTGCCCAATCAGGATATGACATTCCTGGATGCGTGGTGTCTCGTCGGAGGGTACGCAAATGCAGTGGTCCACTGCATCCGCCAATTTGGTCCCGGCAGACCCGGTCAGCCCCACGGTATGGAGCCCAATTTTTTTCGCCGTCGCCATCCCTTGGAGCACGTTCGACGACCCGCCACTAGTCGAAATACCAATTGCCACATCGCCACGGTGTG
>JASHRB010000163.1 GCA_030037575.1 Candidatus Sulfotelmatobacter sp.
CGGAATCGACGGCACGCTCGATGCGTTCCCGCGCTTGGGCAAAGCGACCATAATAAGCCGCGGTGGAGGATTGGCTGTAAAACGCCGCGCTCTCCCATCCCGGCTTGCCCATGAGATCGGCGAGTGCACGATCCATGCCCGCCTGATCGCCTTCATTGAAGGCAATCGCATACAGGCTGCCACGAAATCCTGGTAAGTCGTAACCACTGGATTGGGCCGCCCGGATCATCTTCTTGGCCTCATCGAAGCGATTGAGGTAGACATAAGCCGAGACCAGATTCGGTTCGAATTGCTTGTGGTTCAAATCCCTCCCCTTTTCGGTCATGGTGAGAACTTCATCCCATTTGCCCAGGTAGATATCGAGTGTGCCGAGATTGTTGAAAGCGGCCCCTTCGCGAGGATAGATCTGTTGCCAGACCTGAAGCGTCTTGCGCGCGGCATCGAGATCGCGCGCGACCATGATCTGGTAGCAAGAGGATATGTAGAACTTTTCCCGTTCGCTGACGCGGTCACGGAGATCGTAGGCTTTGCGGATGTTATCGGCAGCCTTGACGGTGTCGTCGTTGTTGAAAAAAATGACGCCGGCCTGTGCGTACGCCATGGCGAAATTGGGATCGAGCGTGATGGCGCGCTCGAAGAAAGGAATGATGGGAGGGGGTGCGGCGTTATAGCGCCGCATCTGCATGCCAATACTGTAGGCTTTAAGCGCTTCGAGTGAAGCCGTGGTAACGTTTTCGGGCTGGACGTCGTATTTTTGCAGCGAAGCCAGCGATTCGCCAAGGCGGCCGCGAATCTGCGTAGCGAGCTCTCCCAGGGCGTCGAGCACATGATCTTTGTCCCTGGCCTCCGCTTCGGTGCTGGCCAACGATTCGCCCGTCGAGCAGTTGATCGCTTTCAAGGTAAGCAGATATCGCGCCCCAATCTGCGCAATCGTCCCGTTGAGAACCGCGGCGCTGGCGCTGCGCTGGCACACTTCGCCCGCCAGCTCCGGGCTTAGCCGGGAGTCTTTCGGCCGAGTCATCAGCGATAGAGTCTCCGCGATGCGCTGGTCCGAGAGCAGATTCAGAAACGGCGATTGTTCCAATTGTGCCGAGAGTGCCTGCCGCAAGGCACCGTCGAACACCGCATCTCCTGTCTTGTTGTCGAAATCGCCCAGAACGATGGTGTCTTTCTCCGCCAGCTTCGGCTTTCGCAGGGAGCGCCAGTACACCACTCCGGCAACCACGATGGCAATCAGCCCCAGGCAAACCGCAGCGCCCCACCGAAGATCCTTTTTTCTCTCTGGCTCGATGACAACCCGGGTTAGCGAGCGGCTGGCCGCCACGACCTCCTCTTCGCCATCCGCTTCTCCGTACTCTTCCACCCTTTCCTTTTCCTTCTGCCCCGATACCTCTCTTATTTCTGGCGCGAAGCGATAGCCGCGTCCGGGCACGGTAACGATGTAAGTGTGGTCTTGTGGCTTCTCGCCCAACGCCTTTCGCAGTTGAAAAACATGCTGGCCCAGATTGGACTCCTCCACAAACGTGTCCGGCCACAGCATTTTCATCAGGTCATCTTTAAGCACCACTTCCCCGCCGTGTTGGGTGAGCGCCAAAAGCAGATCGAAAGCTTTGGGCGAAAGCTGAATGGGCTGCTGGTCGCGCAGTAAAAGACGTTGCTCGGGATCGATCCGGAAGGGACCAAACTCCAGTAAATGCTTGGCGGGCTTATTCATAGCGGCCCTTAAAAATTATTCAAAACCTATTAATCGCTTCTTAAGGACTTTTTTGCGGGTTCAGGGTCAGGATGCGTCCGGTTCGGACAGGGAAGCGTACATGTCGACCGGACATCGCAAAGATTTTATTACGATTCTGGCGATAAGCAAAGGCATCGCTCGAACCGTTCACGTTTCTCGAACCGGCGGGACAAACTCCCGCAAAGCTCTGAGGCAGGGGGGTATATGAAGAAACTTCGCATTAGAACAGCGCTGGCCGTGGTGGCGCTCTGTGGCATCGCCGCTAGCGCACAGGATAAATCTGCCAGCTCAGTGACCGCCGCCGGTGAGGCGGATTACATCGCGTTGTGGACGACCAACACCAATCTTGGAGATTCAGTGATGTTCCAGAAGTCAGGAGCCGTGGGCATTGGCACAACCACGCCCAACGCCAAACTCGACGTCAATGGCGCCATCAACGCCACTACCAGCTTCAATCTGCAAGGAGTGACCTTCGCCTGGACTCCGGCTTATGCCAGTGTCGGCGTGGGCCCTTATACGCTCGAGGACAACACTACCGGCTATGACAATACCGCCTTCGGCTATGAGGCCCTACGACATAACTCAACTGGTTTGACCAATACAGCCATCGGAACGGGCGCGGCGACCTGGAATACCGGATCCGGAAATACCGCCGTTGGCAACGGCGCACTTTACGGTGCCGCGAGCGGTACCGTCGATGGCGGTGAGAATACGACAGTCGGGGTAGGTGCGCTGGCTGGCGTCACGACAGGAGCTGACAACACAGCCTCGGGCTGGCAAGCTCTGGTGAAAGACACCACCGGCAACTACAACACCGGCGATGGCTATGGAGCACTGGCAGAAAACACGACGGGAAGTGACAACGATGCGCATGGATTTCTTGCGCTCTACCTTAATACCACCGGAACTAACAACGTGGGTATCGGGCCTCTCGCCTTGTACAACAACGTTACGGGCGGCAACAACACGGCCATAGGTGCTTTGGCCGGCCCAGATCCT
Organism: Candidatus Sulfotelmatobacter sp.; assembly: GCA_030037575.1. GTDB lineage: Bacteria > Acidobacteriota > Terriglobia > Terriglobales > Acidobacteriaceae > Sulfotelmatobacter. Next base: position 2,735 of record JASHRB010000163.1, read on the forward strand.
AATTCGACCAACCTGACCAATGCCACTGCGATCGGCTTCGACGCCGTGGTAAGCGAGAGCAATGCGCTCGTGCTCGGCGGAACCGGCGGGGCCGCCGTAAAAGTCGGCATTGGCACGGCCACTCCGGCTAACGTGTTCACCATCGCCCAGGGCGCCGGACCGGCCGTCGCAGATGGTTGGTCAGTCTATAGCTCGCGGCGTTTCAAGAGCAACATCCGCACAATTGAGGGCGCGTTGCAGACGGTCGAACAGCTGCGCGGTGTCTCTTATGAACAGAAATCCGATGGCAAGCCCCAGATCGGCGTGATTGCCGAGGAAGTCGGCAGCGTGATTCCGGAAGTCGTCACTTGGGAAAACAACGGCACCGACGCGCAAAGTGTCGACTACAGCCGCCTCACTGCATTGCTGATCGAAGCGACCAAGGAACAGCAGACCCTCATTCGAGAGCAACAGACACAACTCAAAGCTCAGCAAGCTCAGATTGACGAGCTCACCTCACAGGTGAAAACCATTCGCACCTCTCTTGAGGGTTTCGGGACCGATGCGCTCGGGTCGACGGAAACGGTCGGCCTGCATCAGTAGCGATAGGTGCGGGGTCGGCGGGTTGCGGCAAAAGCGCCGCCCATTTTCACCCGGGAAAAGCGGGGCGTAAGGTGAGGTGAGGTGAACAATAAATGGTCACGGTTTCTTGGCTGCTTTCGCCGACTGCGAGTGGATTACGAAAAACGCGCGAATGTTTACGAGGTTTTTCTGTACTCGCGTGCGCTCTGATCTGCTGGAATGCCCTTGAAGGCCTACGGGGGCATTAATAAGTTCAGCCTGCGAAAGGAAGCTGCATCCATGCTACGGCAGCTGGGCGTATTCGGCTTTGGCTTGCTTCAGGATAGGGATGTCGGAATCGGCGTCTTTCCAGAGTGCGAGAAAATTCTGATACTCGGTTTTCGCCTTCGTCGAGTCATGCGAGAGCGCGTAGGCGCGGCCGAGCCCGAGATGGGCGAGTGAGCCGATAATCTCGTTTTGTACGACGCCAGGATGGTCGACGATCTTTTGAAACTCAGAGGTGGAAGCCGAACCCTGCTTCTTCATGAGGTAGGACATGCCGCGAAAGTACACCGGATAGAGAGCCAGATCGACATCGAGATCGGGAGACCCCAGTTCGTAGGGAGCGGTCGCTAACAACTCTTGCAGCGCTTGGTCGGCATTGTTTGCGCTTAGTGCAACCGCGGCGCGCGTGGTCGGCACAAAGTTTGCGTGCACTGTCGTATCTTGCGGATACTTCCTGGCCAGATCATCGGCGAGGCGCAGAGCAGTTGAGGAATCGCCCGACCCGGCAAGGGCCATCGCACAGACGGCTTCGACTTCGCGAGTGTTGGCGGCAGCCAAGGCCGCATGGGCCTGCTGATGTGCTAAGGCCCTATTGCCGACAACACTTTCACGAAGG
>JASHRB010000164.1 GCA_030037575.1 Candidatus Sulfotelmatobacter sp.
TCGCTGAGCCACACAATTTCGAAATCATTGGCGTCGTCGGGGACGTGCGCGGAACTTTGGCCTCTGATGCGGAGCCCACAATCTACATGCCGCTGTTTCGCGGAGAGGAAAGCAATGCTTACCTCGCAGCTGTCACGCGATCCGATCCGTTGAGCTTTGCACTGCCGATCCAGAAGATCATTGCCGATATCGACCCGAACCTTGCCGTCAGTGACGTTCTCACGATGGACCAGATCCTTGGCAGGAACACGTTGGATGCAGGCTTTGAGGCGACGCTTCTGGTGGCATTTGCGGCTGTATCTCTTATGCTCGCTGCTGTCGGTCTGTTTGGAGTGCTCTCGTATCTGGTGGGGCAACGACAGGGGGAGATTGGGATTCGGTTGGCTTTGGGGGCGCAACGGAAGCAGATTCTTCAGTTGTTGCTATTGGACGGGCTGCGTCCGGCACTGGCTGGGTTGGCTCTCGGATTGATGACCAGCGCGGGCGCAACACGGCTGATTCGCTCACTGTTGTACGGCACGACTCCTCTTGATCCCTCTGTGTTTGTGCTGGCCACCTCGCTTCTGCTTGCAGTTGCGGTGGTTGCGTGCCTGCTCCCGGCCTGGCATGCAGCGCATCTTGATCCGATGCGGGCGCTACGGACGGACTAGGCTACTCTCCCTGTCAGTCTTATCCGCAGCTGAAATGCAAACTGCTCACTAACCGGTGTAGTTAGGCGGATCATTAACCTCCATCGGAGATTTCCGAATGGAGGTTTTTCATGCTCGAAGACTATTACGTTAAGCCTGCAACCGTTGACAGGGTTCGTGCCAGCTGGTTGGCCCCGCAGTGATATCCGCACGTGATGACCGGCCGCATCGGTCATGATTTTGGTAATCACGCGGGCGGCTCGCTTCAGAGTGCTCCGCTACCTGGCAGCTTCTGCGGTGGTTTCCATCTCGATCCTGCCCGCGACCCGCGCAAGCCGCCGGTACGACTCGAGGCGCGCTGCATGATCCCAGGTGTCCGTCATCACAATCAACTCATCCGCTCCCGTGGCGGCCACCAGGCGTTCAAGGCGGGCCTGGATTGTGGATTCAGAACCTACAATTGCCTCCCGCAGTCTGTTCTCCACGACTGCGCGCTCCCACTCAGTCCACAGCCTAGCCATGGAATCGACGGGCGGCAGCAGTTCCACAGGCTGATTCCGGATGAGCCGGAGGAAGCGCTGCTGCGGGGTGGTGAACAGTCCCTGCGCTGCCGCATCCGATTCCGCGACGATCACTGGAACACCTACCATGAGCCACGGCCGATCGAGTGCCTCACTCGGGCGGAAATGTGTCCGATATAAATGTGCCGCTTCCTCCAGCAGATCCGGAGCAAAGTGCGCGGCAAAGGCGAAGGGCAGTCCCAGCGTCGCGGCCAGACGCGCGCTGAAATCGCTCGACCCGAGCAGCGTGACAGGCACGCGGCTGCCCTGGCCCGGAATCGCTTTGACGGCCTGCCCGGGTTGCTCCGGTCCGAGGAATGTTCGAAGTTCGTCCAGCAACTTCGGGAAATCATCTCCGCTCTGTTGCAGGTCACGCCGCAGAGCCCGCATCGTATGGAAATCGCCGCCCGGCGCCCGGCCCAATCCGAGGTCGATCCGCCCGGGAAACAACGCCTCCAATGTGCCGAACTGCTCGGCGACCACCAGCGGGGCATGGTTGGGCAGCATTATTCCCCCGCTGCCTACGCGAATTGTCTTTGTCGCCGCGGCTATATGGCCAATCAATACCGACGTCGCCGAGCAGGCGAGTCCGGAAATCGAATGATGCTCCGCCAGCCAATATCGCCGATAGCCCCATTCTTCCGTGTGCCGTGCAAGGTCGACCGAGCGCGCGATCGCGCTCCCCGCCGGCTCACCCCGTCGCATTCCAACCAGATCCAGTACCGAAACAGGCAAACTCATAGGGGCTTAGATGAATCCATCACCGACTCGATCCATGCCGGTAAAAACGGCTCCCCGGAAGGCGACGATAGAGGAGAATCGATTCCCAGTTGGCCTGATGAAGAGGCCGCCCCGCAAATGTTCTGTCTTGCATGACGACCTCCTTCGTTCAAATCAGCAACGCCTGCTGTTCAAGATGCAACTGTGGTCAGGACCTCGGAATAACGCATTCGCTCGAGATCTGCAATCAGGCCGGGCCCGGTCGGGTTCCACCCAAGTTTTTTTCGTGTTTGCGCGCTCGTGGCACGAAGATCGTGGCTGGCGAACATGCTTAAAAACCCAAAGTGAGCCTGCGCTTCCTCCGGAGAAAGAGATATCACCGGCACTTTCAATCCTTTGCCAATGACTTCGGCAATATCGCGCATTGCCACGCCTTCTTCCGCCACGGCATGATACTTTGCGCCCGCTTCGTGCTTTTCCACCGCGAGCCTATAGAGACGTGCGACATCCAGGACATGAGCTGCTGCCCACCGGTTGCGTCCTTCTCCTACATACGCGGACACACCTTTCTCGCGCGCCACAGCGATCAGATACGTGACAAGTCCTTGCTTAATGGTGTTGTGAACCTGGGGAAGACGCATGACCGAAGCGTTTACGCCCTCGGCTGCCAGACGTTGAGCCGTCTGTTCCGAAACACGCGGGAATGGGAAATCCGGTGGTAGGACAATGTCCTCGGTCGCAACCTGACCTGGCGTGGCCAATCCAGCGGTCCCAGATGTGACAATCAGGGGCCGTTTAGAACCGGCAAGCACAGAACCCAGGGCTTCGATCGCATGTTTGTCGACCTCACAGTTGTGTTCGAATTTTGAGAAGTCGCGAATGAAGCCCAGATGAATGACGGCGTCGGAGTTGGTGGCTCCCTCACGCAAGCTATCGAGGTCTTCGAGCGAACCGCGGTGGACATCCGCACCGACGGCGGCTAAGGATTTTGCTCCCGCATCCGAGCGAGCCAAGCCCAGGACTTTATGTCCGGCAGAGATCAGTTCTTTCGCTGTCGGAGTACCAATAAAACCTGTTGCACCTGTAATGAAAATGCGCATATCAAAACTCCTTTTCTGGTTGACCGATTGAGTTAAGTTTGGCAAGCACTTCGGAAGGAATCTGGAGCTGTGAAGCCTGGACGTTCTCCCGAAGATGCTTGCGGGAAGATGTTCCCGGGATCAGTAAGATGTTGGGCGAGCGTTCGAGAAGCCACGCTAGCGCAACCTGCATCGGCGTCGCGCCGATGCTAGCGGCGATATCCGACAACTCTGCCGATTGCAGTGGCGTGAATCCGCCGAGCGGAAAGAACGGCACGTACGCAATGCCGTCGCGAGCGAGATCGTCGATGAGCGCATCATCAGCCCGATGCACGAGGTTGTAGTGATTCTGCACGCAGACGATCGGCACGATCCGCCGCGCTTCGGCGACTTGCGCCGGCGTGACGTTGCTGAGCCCGATATGCCGGATCAGACCCTTTTGTTGGAGTTCGGCCAGAACGTTCAGCGGAGCCTCCATCGAACCCTCGGCTGGTTCGTGAATGCTATACATGCTGCGCAGGTTGACTACATCGAGCACATCCAGACCCAGGTTGCGGAGATTGTCGTGCACCTGCGCAGTCAATTCCTCGCGAGAAAAAGCCGGAATCCATGACCCATCCTCACCGCGGCGGGCGCTGACTTTGGTCACGATCACCAGGTCGGTGGGATAGGGGAAAATGGCTTTTTTTATGATCTGATTCGTGACGTGAGGACCATAAAAATCGGCTGTGTCGATATGGTTCAGGCCGTAGGTGAGGGCCTCTCGCAGAATAGCGATCGCTTCTTCGACGTCCCGGGGAGGTCCCCATACAAGCTTGTCGCCATCCCGCCCGGCGAGTTGCATAGCGCCATAGCCCATGCGGTTTACGGTCATCGCAGCGCCGGAAAGTGTGAAACTGCCAGCAAGCGCAGTTTGTTCAACCATTCGGTTCCTCCTGACTTTCTTGTGCATCTAAGAGCATTGGATGAAGGATTCTTCAGATTTGGAGTTCGCATATGGCAGCCCACGCTTTAGTTGCATTTGAACCAAGAAAAACGCCCATTCAAGCGAGGTCGACAGTCACGGTGGAGGCCATTTCCGAGGCGGCTGTTCAGGTTTTGCTAAGCCACGGGGCGGAGCGATTGACCACTACCCGCGTCGCCGATCGCGCGGGAGTTTCGGTGGGCACGCTGTATCAGTACTACCCCAATAAGCAGTCATTACTCTTTGCCGTCCTGGAAAATCATTTCAACCACGTGGCATTAAGGGTTGAGGAAGCTTGCGCCAACGCCTGTCACAAGCCGTTGTCGGAAATGACTAAGGAAACGGTGGAAGCGTTCGTTGACGCAAAAATGGAACGCGCCGATATCTCCGTGGCGCTCTACCGGGTCGCGGGCGATGTGGGTGGTCCCACGTTGGTGAAACGGGTCAACCAGCGGACACGCAAAGCCGTTGAAGCCATGCTTGAAACAGCTCCCGACATCAAGTCCCCACCGGACAAGTTCGCCGTCGAAATCATGCTTTCAGCGATGGGTGGCGCGATGCGTTCGCTGCTGGAGTCTGGACCATCCCCGGCCACGGTCCGAAAAGCACGAGAGCAACTCGTACTCCTTTGCCAGTCCTACATGGCCGCCGCGACAGCGAAACGTGGTTGAACCACTCGCAGCAGTTGTTAGCAAGAGACTCTCTCGAAGATGAACTCCGGCATGGGTCATCCGGAGTCGGGCGCAAACGAGCTTCAGGGACTACTTCTCATAAGCCCGTTTCCCGATACCTATCCTGCCGCCGACGCAGAACTCAGTGTCCATGGCGATTTGGTCTGAAGTCGCTAATCACCTCAGTTTACGGATATTTCGCCTTCTCGAAGATTAGTCGGTCGCAGATACTTATCTTGACATACTAGTTTGGAAATACTATTGTCGATATAATGAAGAAGAAGCCGGAGCACCGCGACCTCTTTGCCGGTGCTCTCGAGTTGATGATCCTCAAGAGCCTGCACTGGAGGCCGATGCACGGCTATGCGCTGGCCCAGCGCCTCCAAAGCATTTCAGAGGACTATCTCCAGATCGAGGAGGGCTCCCTCTATCCCGCCCTGCAGCGGATGTTGAAGGCCGGCTGGCTGGAGACCGAGATGGGACTCTCGGCCCGGAACCGCCCGGTGCGGATCTTCCGGGTGACCAAAGCTGGCAGAAAACATCTGGAGCAGGAGCTCGACAGCGTTAAGAAGATGTTCGCCGGATTCAACCGCGTTCTTCAACTCGCAGGACGCCAGGAGGCTTGATGGGCTGGTTCCTACAGCTGTTCTCCCGGCGCCGTCGTTATGACGAGCTTTCTCAATCGATCCACGAGCACCTCGAGGAAAAGATCGCCGACCTCATTGATCGC
>JASHRB010000165.1 GCA_030037575.1 Candidatus Sulfotelmatobacter sp.
TGAGGTATACCGCCAGCGCGCTGCTGTGACGCGCATGATCATGGAGATCGTTGGCACGATGGGATTGGTGGGCTTGGCGCTTGCGTTGGTGGGCTTGTACGGGCTAGTGGGATATTCTGTGGCCCGGCGCACTCACGAAATCGGCATACGCATGGCAATCGGCGCCGATCGTGCCGACGTCCTCACGATGGTGCTGAAACACGGGCTGAAGCTTTCCTTACTCGGTATCCTCATTGGTAGTGTGATCAGTCTTGCTACTTCACGTCTGCTCGCCGCAGGCCTGATTGGCCTCGGGAAACCTAATCCAGCTACGTACTTCGCAGTCCCTGTCTTGCTGTTGATCGTTACGCTCACAGCCTGTTATTTGCCGGCCCGCCGTGCCTCACGCGTCGATCCGATGAAGGCATTGCGATACGAGTGAGCGCCCCGTCGGCAGCTTCTGCGGTTGACGCAACCAGAGTGCGCCCATCCACCCGGCGACTGGGGAACTTGAGCGTAATCGGGATTTGGACGAAGCCGCTGCGCGGCGGACGCTAGCGCGTGCTCGGAGGTCGGCTTTCTTGCGCGGGACCAGATTTCTCTTGCGCGGACCACAATCGATGATAATATTCGGCATCGTGCCGCATACTTGGGTGCAAGGAAAATTGGCATCTCGCCGCACTTTAGGCGATGAAATGGCGAAACGGCCATTGAAAACCCATACTATATATTTATAGCCCACCGCGCCCGCCGCAAAACGCCAGCGGCTTCGTCCAAATCCTCCTATCGCAAGTTCGCCGGCGGACGACACCCTGCTCCACCCCGAATGCTCCGCGCCGGCGCACTTGTCGACAGGGCTCTTAAGGTTTCACGCCAACGATGGACGAATTGGGTTTTCCCAACCTCGCCAAATCCGAACGGGCACCGCCAAAGACCTAGGCCTCCCGCGCCAAGGTTGGTTCTTGGGCTAATGCGAATGTATGAGAGCCGGGGGTCGCCCGCAGCCTGAATCGTTCCCTTATTCGCAGCATGGGTTGCTCGACCAAGTAGAACGACAAGCAAGCACAAACGACGGACGGTAAGATCAGAACGTAACCGCCATGCAGCGCCGCATTGGAGCAGAACAGTTCCTGCCAGAGATAAAGACTGTAGCTAATGCGGCCCAGCCATGCAACTGGTCGCCAATTGAGAGCGCGGTAGGGAAATTGAATCACATGCAAAACTAAGCCAGCCGCTGCGACATCGAGCAAAGGAGAAAGTGCAAATAAAGAAAAAAGGGTACGGACGCGAGTGTTCGCGTCGAAAAATGGAATCAGTATAAGGGCCCCAAGCATAAGCAATGCAATGCTGCGACGAATCCTCGGAAGCCGCGGCGCTAGAATTGCGAGCAAACAACCGACTGCAAGATGGCTCGAATAGAGTGGCAAACTTCCAAGTAAGCCATTGCGTACCTTGAACGCATAAAGAACAGTTTGGAACACGGGAGCGATCCAGAATCCGCCCAGCACGACCAAGGTTCGGCGGCGATACCATTTTTTTAATGCGAAAGGCCAAAGGAGATAGAACTGCTCTTCGATGCTCAGGGACCATAGGTGTCCGAACATCCAAGGACGCTTGAGATCCATGTTTGCGAAATAGAAAACGGCCGCCACGATGTGAAACCAGCTCATCTGCTTCCAATAAACAATGCTTACAACCGCTAAGAACACAAATGCTGCTGGAAAAATGCGAAAAGCACGACGGATATAGAAATTCCACAGACTGATTGTGGAGGTCCGTTTGTATTCCCCGAGCAAGATGTTTGTGATGAGATACCCGGAAAGCACGAAGAAGATAAACACTCCAACTGTGCCGTAGACTTCGAGCATCGCCCCCGAAATATGTTTCCATTTGACGAGATGGCTAACCATGACCAAGGTGATCGAGATTGCACGAAGTCCGTCTAGCGACGGGATGCGTCGTTCGTGCGCGAGTGTGGTCATCAGAAGTGTTGTGAGGGATTGGGGGATTATACAATGACCTCAAATCAGTGGGTTGGCCACTCCCTGTGGCCAAATCAGACTTGTGCCTACTGCTTCCATCCGCAACAGAATCCTCTCTCCGAGGCTTGTCCGATCGCCGTACCCAAGACATTCGTCCCCACCATTCGGGCCAGTTCACCACCTAGGGCTTTGCTCACAGCAACTTATTCCCCCGCTTTTCCCGCACCCACAACTTCCGAACCCCATTCGAAACACATAATTCCTACTGGCGGCTTCGCTCAACCGGTTCTATCGACAGTGTTCAGGCCCCGAAGCTTTTGGGGCGATGGCAGAGCGACTACGCGGGCCTGAACACTGTCGATAGAACCCTAGTAGGTTTGCACTCAAAATACCTCTCCGCCCGCGCCCACCCGCGCAAGCCCATCCCAAGAGCGAGCGGTCCCCGTGGCCGAGACCGACCCTGCAGGGTCGGTCGAGGCCGTTCGGTAACGGGAAGGGGCATTTTGCCGTCGGTATATACCACCCCGTGAAGTCATTGACGAGGAGCCCCAGGATTCGGCCGCAACGTGATTGGCGGCACGAGGCAGAAAGAAAATAGTAGAGCGCGTGCAATTCCCCGCCGCCCTGTCACACACAATGCACCTGGAACTGTATATTAGGTGCGATGCAACCCAGACCGAACCCTTCCTGTTTACTGCTGCTGCTGTGGCTTGCCGGCACTCTAGCCGCGCAAACCTCAGCGGAAGTTGCACGCCGCTACACCAGCGAGCATCAGGCGCAGCTGACCCAGGCATTCAGCCAGCTTCTTTCCATCCCCAATGTGGCGGCTGATCCAGGGAATCTTGAGAGAAATGCCAATGTGTTAGCCGGAATGCTCAAACAAAGAGGAGTAGATTCTCGGTTGCTCTCGATGGCGGGCGCTCCTCCCGTCGTTTACGGGCAGGTTGTTGTTCCGGGTGCAAAACGCACGATCGTCTTCTATGCGCATTACGACGGGCAGCCAGTGACTCCCTCAGAATGGGAGGGCGCGCCGTTCACCCCGGTGATTCGCGAAGTTGACGGGGAGCAGCGCATTTATGCCAGGTCGGCGGCCGATGACAAAGCAGCCATCTTCGCGCAACTGACTGCCCTCGATGCCCTGCGGGAAGCCAAGGTTTCTTTGCGCGCGAATGTCCGCTTCGTCTGGGAGGGCGAGGAGGAAGCGGGATCGCCTCACCTGGAACAGATCCTTGACGCCAGCCGTGAATCGATCCGGGGTGACTTGTGGCTGATCTGCGACGGGCCGGTAGATCAGAGCGGAATGCAGACGGTTGTCTTCGGGGCGCGCGGCGACGCTCATCTGGAGGTCACGGTGTACGGTCCGCATCGCGGGCTGCACAGCGGACATTATGGAAATTGGGCTCCCAATCCGGCGATGATGCTGGCGCAGTTGCTCGCGGGAATGAAGGACGACCAAGGGCGGGTGCTGGTGCCGCACTTCTACGATGGAATCACACCGCTGTCGCCCGCGGAGAAGGAGGCGCTGGCGCGAGCTCCGGTCAATGATCAAATGCTCATGAATTCCTTTTGGCTCGGTCATACCGATGGCGGCGGTGCCCACTTGCTTGAGCTTATCAATCAGCCCTCGCTCAACATCAACGGCCTGGCTTCCGCCCAAGTCGGAGCACGCGCAACCAATGTAATCCCGCCCACAGCAACCGCCGACTTGGATCTTCGACTGGTGGTGGGTATCGATTGGCGTGAGCAACAGCAGCGGGTGATCGACTACATACGCTCCCGCGGCTATTTTGTGGTGGATAACCAACCGACGCGCGAGATCCTTACCCAGCACCCCAAGGTGGCGCTGGTGAAACGCGACGAAGCGGGCTACAACGCCGTGCGCACCGCGATGGATTTGCCCATTGCCCGTGAGGTAATCCGCGCCGTGGAGAGTGCTCGCGCCGATGTCGTGTTGCTGCCAACCATGGGCGGGAGTGTCCCGTTGGGCGCGATGGAGCGTGCGGCCCAGACCCATACGGTTACCGTCCCGATCGCCAACTATGACGATAATCAGCACGCCGCGAACGAAAATCTTCGTTTGCAGAATCTATGGAACGGCGTGGAAACGATGGCCGCGCTGCTCGAGTTGCGCTAATCACCTGCCATGCAGAGCAGCGGCAGCCGAGAAGGCACAACGGGCGGGCTGGCGGCACAAAGGGAAAATAAAGCAAGCCTTTCCCTCGGCTCCATTCGTTCATCCCGGCTCTTCCCCAAACTTCGGCGCCGTCCGTGCAATGGTAATGCTTTCAACTTCCCCTGTCTCGATTTGCAGCCGGGGTTGGCGGATGAGCGACCATCGGCAGAGGAACCGAGAAAGCATCCTTGCCGTCCCATTCTCGCTCTGCCAGTTCTGCT
>JASHRB010000166.1 GCA_030037575.1 Candidatus Sulfotelmatobacter sp.
TTTCGGCGCCTTCGAACGCCGGGTGCTCGAGGTTTATGGACGCTACCTCTGGTTCTTTCTGCGCAATCGCTGGATTTCAGCCGTGACCTGGGCCGTCTGCCTGGCTGGGACGGCGTACCTGTTTTACGTCGTCCCCAAGGCATTCCTCCCCGTGGGCGACAGTTCGTTCATCCGCGGCGTACTGGTGGCCGAGGAGGGAACTTCGCCACATCAAATGCGCGCCTATCAGACGCAGGCGGAAAAAATCATGAAGGCGAATCCTGCCGTGCGCAGCACGTTCACCATGAGCGGGAACGCCAGTTTCCTGGGCTCGAACCAGGCTTTCCTGATCGCGTTTCTTAAGGATCCCACGCAGCGTCCTCCCATCGATCAAGTGGCAGGCCAGTTGATGGGCGGAATCGCCGGCACCATTCCCGGCGTGGTGGCCTTCCTCCAGCCCAATCCGGCGCTCGAAATCAGCACCGGCGCGACCGCCAACGCGCAGGGCCAGTTTGCTTTCGCGCTCTCCGGCATTGATCCCAACGAAGTCTACGCCACCGCCGGAAAAATGATGGCCAAGATGTATGAGTATCCCGGATTCCTGTTTGTGAATTCCGATCTGTACAACCATACGCCAAACCTGCAGGTGGATATTCTGCGCGATCAGGCGAAGCTTTATGGGGTTTCGGAAACCCGTATTCTGACCCTTCTGCACGACGCTTATTCGCAGAACTACAGCTACCTCATCAAGAAGGCGACCGATCAATACCAGGTAATTCTCGAGGTGGCCGATGATGAGCGCTCCGCTCCGGAAGACTTGAGCAAGCTGTACATCAAAAGCGACGACGGCCAACGCATGGTTCCGCTCAACGCGGTCACCAGTTCGCACGCCGTCATTGGCCCGCAAGCGGTCAACCACATCAATCAATTCACCAGCGTCACCATGTTCTTTAACTTGAAACCCGGATATGCCATCGGTCCGGCTACTCAGTTCGTGGAACAAACCGCGAAGCAGATTCTTCCCCCGGGCATTCAAGGATCGCTCGAAGGCGAGGCCCTGACTTTTCAGAATACGGTTGCGGATTTGGCGGTCCTTATGTTGGTCGCGGTGTTCGTCATGTACGTCATTCTCGCGATTCTTTATGAAAGCTACCTGCACCCGATCACCGTTCTTTCATCATTGCCGGTGGCGCTGCTCGGGGGATTGCTGACGCTCTGGCTATTTGGCGCGGAAGCTTCCCTCTATGCCTATATCGGCATGTTCATGCTGATGGGCATCGTGAAGAAAAACGGAATCATGATCGTCGATTTCGCCGAACAACGGGTTCGGCAAGGAATTGCCGACGACCAGGCCATTCACGACGCCAGCATGGAACGCTTCCGGCCGATCATGATGACCACCGCGGCGGCTCTGCTGGGCGCGCTGCCCATTGCGCTCGGTTATGGCGCGGACGGATCCTCACGCCGGCCCCTGGGTCTGGTGGTGGTCGGTGGCTTGATCGTTTCCCAGTTCATCACTTTATTTGTGACCCCGGCGATCTATCTCTACCTGGAGGAGTTCCAGGAAAAGGTGCTGGATCGGGTGCCTTTCCTGCGCTCCACCACCCGCGAGCCGGCGCCCACGGCAGATCCGGTGTTCGCGCTGCAGGAAGGAAATGGAGATTAATTGCATGAATCTCGTTCTTAAGAGCGCCTGTTTTTCTCTGGGCACGCTGCTCGCTCTCGCCGCGATGACCGGTTGCGCAGTCGGACCCAACTACAGGCGTCCGACCGTCGATGTTCCGGTTACCTATCGTGACGCGAGGGCTGACTCATCGGCTCGCCCGAGTGCCCAGCCCAGCCAGGCCAAGCCGGAACAGCCGCCTGCGGGCTCGTCCGGCCAATCTTTGGGAGACGAAAAATGGTGGGACGTGTTCCAGGATCCCGAGCTGCAGGCGCTCATTCGTACCGCTCTCAAGAACAACTATGACGTTCGCATCGCCGCGACGCGAGTTCTCCAGGCGCAGGCGCAACTCGGAATCACCCGGGCCGATCAGCTTCCTTCTTTGAGCGGAGGCGGCAACATCACCAGTGAACAGAATCCGAAGCTCGGGCCAATTCCTGCTTATGAACTCACCCAGGGAGAAGTTGCCGCATCCGCCGCCTGGAATCTGGATTTCTGGGGAAGGTATCGGCGCGCCACCGAAGCGGCGCGCGCCAATCTGTTGGCCAGCCAATGGGCGCAAAAAGAAGTCGTGGCAACTTTGGTGGCCAACCTGGCGACTTCCTACTTTCAGCTTCGCCAGCTGGATCTCGAACTGGAGATTGCCCGGCGCACGCTCGGTTCGCGCAACCACTCTCTGCAGTTGACGCAGACTTTGCAGCAACACGGAATCAACTCGCTGTTAGATGTGAGGCAATCCGAGCAGCTCGTATACACCGCCGCCACCGAAATCCCGGACTTTGAGCGCCAGATTGCTCAACAGGAAAATGCCCTCAGCATACTCCTCGGCCATAACCCCGGCGATGTGCCTCGCGGTCTAAAATTGACCGAGCAACCGCATGCCCCCGAGGTGCCGATTGGCCTTCCCTCGTCGTTGCTGGAGCGCCGGCCGGACATTCGCGAAGCAGAAGCAAACTTAATTGCCGCCAACGCGCAGATCGGCGTGGCCCGGGCCGCATACTTTCCCCAAATCTCGCTTACCGGAACTGCCGGCTTCGAAAGTCCGGCACTCACAAATCTGTTCTCCGGCCCGGCCGGCGTTTGGGACCTGGCCGCCTCTTTGACTCAGCCCCTCTTTGAGGGGGGAAGACTCAAATCGAATGTTCGCCTCAGCCAAGCGCAGCGCGACCAGATGGTCCTGACTTACCAGCAGACCATTCAAGGCGCCTTCCGCGATGTTTCGAATGCGCTGGTTGCCTATCGCAAAGATCAAGAGTTCACGGCTCAGCAACAGCGTCTCTTCGAATCGGCACAGGACGCGGCACGACTCTCAGAGGTGCGCTTCAAAGCCGGAACCACCGATTACCTGGAAGTGTTGACCAACGAGACCAACTCGCTCTCGGCAGAGCTGGGACTGGCCGAGGCGCAGGGCAACGAACTCGTCGCCCTGGTCCAACTCTATCAGGCTCTGGGCGGCGGTTGGGAATAATGCCGTTTTTGAACCGCCGGTCTGGTATAGGCGCGGGTGGCTGATGGGAGGTAAAAAACCAGCACGAAGCCAGGCTGGGAAGGGCGACACTATCCGACCCTGACAACCCGGCGAACACAATGCCGCCAGAACGTCATGATCATCGTCACTGGAGCCCCTCGAAAGCTGGCAGTTGGTCGGCAAAACTCTCTCCCCCTGCCTGTTCTGCATCGGCCGTCCCGCTGGGATGTGCTCGGCCTGGTCCCCGTCAAATGGGGGAAGTCTGGTATGATGAGGGCCCGCGACAACCCACGTGTTCCGCGGAATGTGCATAAAGCAGAAGTGGGTAAACGACGGCCCTTTCGATAATTGAGGAGAATTCATGAACAAATTTAAATGTCTTGCCCTAGTTGCTGTGGTTGGAATCTGCCTCATGGTGACCGCTCCCAAAATGCAAGCTCAGGTCAGTGTTGGCGTCAATGTTGGAGTCGCCCCGGAATGTCCCTACGGTTACTATGACACTCCTCCTTATGCTTGTGCTCCTTACGGCTACTACGGCCCGGAATGGTTTACGGGAGGTGTCTTCATTGGCGCCGGCCCGTGGTTTCATGGCCCGGCCAACTTCCATGGCCACGTCAATAACCGCCTTCATCCCGATCACGGCTATAAGGGCCCGGTACCCAACCGCGGCGACAAACCCGAGCCGTCAAAGCCTGTCGACAAGGTTGCTCACTTCAAGGCCAATGAAGTGCGCGACGGGCGCGGGCACGTAGTCGGCAAAAAGTAAGAACAACCGATGCAAATGGTCCTTCCGGTTGGAACTGATCCGGCTCGCGCCGCAGCCGGCGGTGCAGGTTCGTTTAGGTTGGAGATTGCGGTCGCGGTAGGGACCACCATCGCTGATCGCCCCGGCGCAGATCCCTACAAAACGGCGCTTACGCATACGGCTCTTGCCCTGGATGAGGGGCGGCGAAGCGGGCATCAGTGCAGAGTGCGGGCTTGGGGAACCTCAGACAGGACCAGCCCGTCGCCGTTGCGCTCGTTGGCCGGAACGGAGGAGGACCTTTCGCCAACACGCGAGCGCAAGCCGCCAGTTCCAACTTCGCGTGAGACTTGGAGCAAGCGCGATCGGGTTCGACTAGCGATCCATATGCTCCACCTGTTCTATAAATTGGCGAATCGACCGCTGACTTTGCGCGCTTACATTCGTGAATCGGATTCCTTGCCGCTCGGCGGTTGCCCACACGACGACTCCCGCCGCGTCGATGACGACTCCGGAAACCGGGAGCTGAAATGACAAGCGGACGGCATCCTTGGGCTTCAAGTCCGTCACTTCCACCTGCATTCCTCCTTGACTGAGGTTCCAACTCACTCCGCGGACGGTCCGCGAGCCCACGGTGCATGCCACATCCGCCTGAATTGGAACGCGCATCGATTTGCGGCGGTTTCCGATCATGCCCCCACTCACGGTCCGGAACAGAGTGCTAAGCTTCTGCCGGTCCACGGGCTTCTGCAGAAAGAAGGTTGCTCCAAGTGCAAACGCATCTTGCATAGTTTGCCTCTCGTCTCGTCCCGTCACGATAACGATAGGCGTGGATTTGTTCCACGACGATTTGCGGACCAGCCGCGCCAAGTCGAAACCATTCAGCCGGGGCATCTCCAAGTCCAGGAAAATTCCATCGAATTTCTCCTGATTCACCGCGCCTGCCGCCGTTTCGCTGTCGCTGATGGCGCGCACTTCGGCCTTGAGAGACGTGAAGACCTCGGTCATTAGTTCCAAGCTTGCGATGTTATCTTCTACCACCAGGAGCTTCAGCGGCTGCACGTAGCTGTCCTCATCTTTGGTGACCGTACGTTTTACTATAATCCAGTCACCCCGTCTGGAAACATTTTGCACCGGGCATTGGTGGATTTGTTCCAGCCATTCCGCGATTTTTCCAGCCAACGCCTCCCTCATCCAAAAACATCAGCGCGCGAGAATAAGGAAAAAACGGGTCTTGACGGAGTAATCGACGGAGTTGCGGGCAGTCGCGCGGGCGCCGGAATCGGCTGCTCGGACTGCGCGGCATTCGCGGATACCGCCTGGAAAAACTTACCCATATCTTCTCTGCACAACCTTCACGCCAGCCCAAACGCTCGTGTGGTCGGATGGCGGACCACAGCCTGCTTCGCGCGAAAAGGCGGCGGCATTTCGTAATATTCTGAGTCGAGCCATAGGCTGTTCGGCGCTTGGAGTAATCGTAGGGGGGACGTGGGTCAAGCAAGGGCTAGCCCAACGCGGAGTGCGCCCAGAAGCGCATTTACCAACCATCCTTGCGCCCGGCGCATGGTGCGGCGCGGAGAGTCACTCCGAAAATGGCCACCGGGTTGGCAGAGAAATTGGAGCGTTAAGGTTCGAGCCGGGCAATAAGCCTACCGGCTAGCATCCACAGCCTGGCTGCAAAGGCCATTGCAAACATTGGTGGCCAAATATGCGTTCACAGCCACTCTTTATTATGTCTACTCCATTCGCTTGCCTCCTGAGCCTCTCGCCGTGTTCTCTTGGCGAGTTGTTTCAGAATGTGCTTGGTAAATACTCCATAAGCGCGGAACTTGACGGCGTCGTTCATGAACTGAAGCAGGAGGTTTTCTCCCTCCTGGCTGATGGTGACTAAGTTCTTCAAAGCGACAATCAGTTCGCGGCCGCGAAGGTCTGCGCGAGCCCTCTCGCATGCCCCCTTGAGCTTCCGGGCCCACGCTGACGTCAGCTTGCCTTCCACGATCAAACGGCATCGTCTGTGATTCTCGATCGTGGAGATCCTCAACATGAGCTCCTTATCCTTTACCCCTCTGCCATAAAGGCAACGCGCATACCAAACCGCCGGAGCTGTAACTTGAGGATTTTTCAGGGCCGATTCAGACCGGCGGTGCCGAGAGGCGGAATCGCTGAAACACGGTCGGCCACCCACTTCTCAACGCGTGGGTCGAGACCAGGGACGGGAGCCCGGGCTTTGTGGCCCGGGCCTGATTGGTAGGAGTACTTCGTGGAGAGCGAAGTGGGATACGAACCAACTCGCGCCCCGAGGCGTGCGCCAGCTAAGTAGGGGAATTACTTCATATGGCCGCCCCGACGGGTAACCTTGCCGAGAAAGAACTCTTCAGCCAGATTGGCGCCGATGCGTTCCGCCGTTCCAAGTGCGAAGTTGCCGAAAACCAGCCCCACGCCTCGATTTGATCTGGGATAATACAGATTTGCCATGCCGGCTGACGCCAAATCTCCGCCTACGGTCGAGTAGTTCGGCTGCCACTTGCCGTTGTCCCCCTTCGCGATAAATGCACTAAGGTCTTGCGCAAGAATAACTCAACATTCTTTGGTAAAACTATCCCAATCAAAATAGTCCCATAAATGGC
>JASHRB010000167.1 GCA_030037575.1 Candidatus Sulfotelmatobacter sp.
GGCGCGAGCCGCGCGAAGTTCCCAAAATCGGCGATCTGCTGAAGGAGGGACAGGAAATTCTGGTGCAGATTGCAAAAGAGCCAATCGGCAAGAAAGGCGCGCGCATCACCAGCCACATTGCCTTGCCCGGACGCTTCCTGGTGTACATGCCGACCGTCAATCACACCGGAGTTTCGCGCAAGATTGCCTCCGAAGAAGAGCGGCAGAGATTGAAGCGCATCGTGATGAGCGAACGCGAAAACGGGCACGGAGGTTTTATCGTCCGCACTGCAGCACAGAACGCAAACGAGGACGAACTGCGCGCCGACATTCGATTCTTGAAAGGTCTGTGGAACGACATTAAGGCGCGGGCTGAGGCCTCCAAGCCGCCGGCTCTCATCTATCACGATCTCAACGTGGTCGAACGTGTCCTGCGCGATCAGGTCACTTCGGATTTCTCCGTGATCTGGGTCGACACCGAGCCGGAATACGAGCGCATCCTGCGCTTCTTCAACCGTTTTCAGCCGGCCCTGGTGAAGCGCGTGAAGCTCTACACCAAAGAGACCCCGTTGTTCGAGCAATTCGGCCTGGCGGAGGAAATGAACAAGGCGCTCAAGTCAAAAGTTTGGCTGAAAAGTGGCGGCTATATCGTCATCAACCAAACCGAGGCGCTGGTCGCCATCGACATCAACACCGGCAAATACGTCGGCAAAACGTCGCGCCTCGAAGACACCATCGTCAAAACCAACGTCGATGCGATCAAAGAAATCGTGCGCCAGATTCGCCTGCGCGATCTGGGCGGCATCATCATCATCGACTTCATCGACATGGATGAGCGCCGCAACCGCCAGCGCGTCATGCAGGCGCTCGAAGAAGAACTGCGGCATGACCGAGCGCCGTCCAAGGTACTCCAGTTCAACGATTTCGGATTGGTGGCCATCACGCGCAAGCGGGTGAAGCAGTCGCTCGAGCGCACCATTGGCGCGCCCTGTCCTTATTGCCAATCGACCGGGTACGTGAAATCGGTAACCACCGTCTGCAACGAGATTTACGTGGAAATGCGAAAGATCGCCAAGCACCTCGAGCACGAAGACGTCATGCTGCGCGTAAACCCTGACGTCGCTAAGGAATTGAAGGCCAACAACGGCCGCCTGCTGAACGAAATGGAAGAGCTGACCAAGCGAACCATCATCGTAAAGAGCGACCCCGCCTTGCACCAAGAGCAGTTCGATATCAACTAGCTCCCTCGAAGGAATTTTGAGGCTTCCTCCGCGGTCGGCATGCCCCAGCCGAAGGAGGCGCGACCATCGGCCATGCCATATGGCTGCTGAGGCCAACCTTATCTCCGCCTGCCGCAAACGCCACTGGGGCCGGTTCGGTTCGCAGACGGCGGGACGAGTGAGACGGGCCTGAGCGGCTTACTTTCCCGGATGCGCCAGCGTCTTCACCGCCAAGTCAGAACGTTCGCGAAGTTTCATCACGGTCTCGCGAATCGCCCGCGCCGAGGTGGCGTCTGGCTTTTCGGCGCTCTTTGCCACGTTGGCAGCATTTTCTGCGGCGGTGCGCGCCACATCCAGCAAAATCACCAGCGCGTCGGCATGAAGCTTCCACAACGACGACATGCTTTGGCTGCGTTTGAGTTCTTCGAGTTCGGTATTGATTCGGGCCACGCACGAAACCAGCCGGATCAGAATGCGCGCCACCTCGGCGCGCAGGCTTTTCTCTTCCAGAAAAGTCGCGTTATAAGCGTCGACCTCCGCCGCGCTCAGCGTGAGATTGAAAAATCGCATGGGCACGATCTGCCGGTATTTGGGATCGGCCACGCGCACAAAAACGCGAATCGACTCTTCCACGCGCAGCAGCTTGCCTTCCTCCGCCGAAATTTGCTGTGCGGTGATCGCCGGCGGGTGAAACGCCGGCGATGCCTGTGCCGCGGCCGCAGATTTTGCCGCGCTGGTCCGCGCCGGCTTTGCCGCAGCCCCCGACCGTGCCGATGTCGGAGCGGCTTTTCCTGACGCCGGAGCCAGCAAGGATTTGCGAATCGGCGGCCGCCGGTCCAATTCTTTTTTCAGCCGCGAGACGCGGCGAAATTTCTCGAGCGCGTTGCCGTAATCGGCCTTCAGCATCTCATCCTGCTCGATCGCCGCCACGTGTTCCACGGTAACTTCCACGCCGTCCACCGTGCTCAGAATCGTGCCGCCCATTTCATCCAGAGCCTGCGCGAACCGCTTGATCTCCCCCAGCGCCTTGGCGAAGAGCTGGTCAAAGCGCTCGCCGAATGCGGCATTATGGGCCGCCACCGTAGCCAGTACGCCGGGATGATAGAAAGACGAATCCAGCCAGCGCTTGATCTCCCGCACTCGCGAGACAATTCCCGAATCCATCAACGCGTTGAAATCGCGGTAGCGCTTGATCTCTTCGCGCAAAGGATCGAAGTTGCGCAGCAGTTGCACATGCTCCTCGGGAAGCTGCGGAATGTCGGTATCGGCGAGAATTTCGATCAAGGCAATTTCAAAGGGCGAGAGCGGCAGAGCTCCGTCCAGCCCGTACCCATGCTGTTCCCACTGCCCGGCGACGCGGGGATGGCGGTAAAGAAATGTGGCAATCAAATCCGTCTTGTCGCGGTTGATGTCGCTCGCCTCGCGCCGCCGCACAAAATAGCGCAGCAGCGCCTCGGCAGCCTCCGAATCGGTGTCGGGAGTAAGCGCCTGGCGTAGCATGGCCGGCGTGATGGCCATGTCGAGCACGTGCAGCCAACGATACATGCGGGAGAGCGTGTCGGGAAGGCCGTCATCCGACTGGCGCAGAGCAGCCTCATCCAGTCCGCTGGGAATGGGCATATCGCCGCCCAGCGCGTCGCGCATCAGCTTCTGATAAAAGCCCTGCACCGTCGCCAGAATCGACAGCTCAAATTTCAGGTCTTCGGCCAAAATCGCTCCCGAGGCGAGTTCTCCCCGATGGATAAGAGAATTCTTTCCCTGGTTCCAGTTAAGACGAAAGTCACCAGTGCCGCAAGTTACCACCGGAGTGGAACTGCTCAATCGCACCCACTCCGCTCCCCGGAAGTCCATGAACTTCCGGGGATAGCCGGCCGATTGTGCTCAGTGCGGAACCGGCCACATCCTGCTGGTTGGTCATCGTGGGGAACCGTTTTTCCGGAGGGAGCGAACCATTTGTGGGCCCTCTTGAGCGCAGCGGGTTTTCTCCGGCGGAAGGAAGGTTCTCCCCAACACCGGGTCCGGGCGACGAGCGGAACGTGTCAGAACACCACGGTCTTATTCCCATACAGCAGCACGCGGTTCTCCACATGCCAGCGCACCGCACGGGAAAGAACAACCTTCTCCAGGTCGCGGCCCTTGCGGATCAAGTCCTCGACTGTATCGCGATGCGATACACGCACCACATCTTGCTCAATGATCGGCCCGTCGTCGAGAACCTCGGTCACGTAGTGGCTGGTTGCGCCGATCAGCTTGACTCCGCGCTCGAATGCTTGATGGTAGGGTTTGGCGCCCATGAATGCCGGCAGAAATCCATGGTGGATATTGATGATGCGCTGCGGATATCGATTGACGAAATCGCTCGAGAAAATCTGCATGTATCGCGCCAGCACCATGAAGTCGGCTTGGTGCTCTTCCAACAGCGATCGAATACGCCCCTCGGCTGCTTGCTTTTTGTCTTGTGTAATGGAGACGACGGCGTAAGGAATCTGGTAAAAGTCAGCCACCCGTTGATTATCCGCATGATTCGAAACAATCAACGGAATTTCGCAAGCCAGTTCTCCGCTCCGCTGGCGATAGAGAAGATCGACAAGGCAGTGATCGTACTTGGAAACAAAGACGATCATGCGCGGACGGTGCGAGGACAGCGCCAGCCGCCAGGTCATGTGAAATTGTTCGGCGATGGCAGAAAAAGCTTTTTGGAAATCGGCGAGATCGGCCTGCGAAAGATCAATGTCGAAATCTTTCGCATCGAACTCCACGCGCATTAAGAACAGCCCGGAGTCCCCGTCCGCATGCTCATCGGCATGAAGAATGTTGCCCCCATGCCGGTAGACGAAGTCGCTGATGCTGGCAACCTCACCCTTCGCATCCGGGCAGGAGACGAGAAGAACAGCGGAGCGTTTCATAGGCCGCGACAGTTGAGTGTATCAGGCGAGGTTGACCCGGATCGCATGTAAAACTGTGGGCTTCGGGCGCTGTCAGCAGAGTCATCCAAGCGCAAGCGGGAGCAGACGACTACACTCGCTCCGGCCAACATGTGGCGGCGCGGAGTGAAGCGTGTTGCCGGAACCGGGGGAAAATGCGCCGCTTCGCACTTCGAGCAGGCGTTTGAGGAGGGTTTAAAGAGCGGCTTCGAAGACTGGCACCGGGCTGCGGCGAGTCCTGGCGGCGGTGCAGACAACTACATCAGCCCCTCGGAAGTCAGGCGGACTCCTCTCAGAAATATGTCGGCACCTTCCTAAGACGAGGATAAGTCGAATCTCCCCGACCTCCTCCAATTTACCCCGGGACCGCCACAGGGTTACCTGCGCGGGTGGGTGCAGGCTGCCAGACCATGACACTCTCGCGACCGGGGGCGAGACGCCAGCTCTACTTTTTGAGCGCTTGCAGAATCTCCTTGGCCGCATTCGCTCCCGATCCTCCCGTCAACCCCGCCCCGGGATGGGTGCCGCTGCCGCACAAAAACAAATTCTCGATCGGGGTTTTGTAGCGCGCCCAGTCCAGTAGGGGACGCATGGTGAAAAACTGGTCGAGCGCAAGGTCGCCATGAAAGATCTGCCCGCCCGTCATCCCATAAACTTCCTCCAGATCGAGCGGCGTGATGATCTGGTGGGTGAGAATCATCTCCGGCAAATCCGGTGCGTATGGCGCGAGGGTTTGCACCACCGTCTGCCCGAGCGCTTTTCTTTGTTCCTCCCAATCGCCTTTCAACTTGTAGGGGGCGTATTGCATGCAAATCGACATCACATGTTTGCCCTCCGGCGCCAGCGTAGGATCAGTCAGCGATGGAATCGTGGCTTCCAGATACGGCTGCCGCGAGAAGTTGCCGTACTTCGACTCATCGAACGCGCGCTCCAGATAATCAATTTCGTGGCCAATGTGAATGCGGCCTTTGAGCGCGCCGCCATCACCATTTTTTAAAGCTGTAAACGCCGGCAATCCGGAAAGCGCAAGGTTTACTTTCGCGACAGTTCCATTTCCGCGATAGTGCTGCAGCTTTTGCACAAAGTCCGGAGAAAGGTGAACCGGATCAGTCAGCTTGAGCAGAGTGCGCTTCGGGTCGGCATTTGAAACAACGGCTTTGGCATGGATCTCCTCGCCGGTGGAAAGCAGCACGCCCTGCGCCGCACCGTCCTTGACGCGAATTTCAATGGCTTCCGCCGAAGTTCGCATTTCGACTCCGGCAGCCCTCGCCGCCGACGCCATGGCTTGCGTGAGCGCCCCCATTCCGCCCCTGGCGTAAAGCGCCGATCCCGCTGGATGCGGATCTCCCGCGGCGCGAATCAGCAATTGCAAACTGCTGCCCGCCGACCATGGTCCCAGAAACGTGCCAAAGATGCCGCGCGCCGCGATGACCGCGCGCAATAATTCCGTTTCAAAATATTCAGCCACCAGATCGGCCACGGCCATCGGTGCCCAGCGCAGCACGCGGTACATGTCGCGTTTGCCCAAGCCGCGCAGCGCGCGCCCGGTCTTTAACATGCTCCACAAATCGCCGCTCGAGGGATGGTCGATGTCCGGCGGGGTCGTTGCCAGCGCCTGGGCGATCAGGTTACTGATCTTGGCGAGCGAGTTGGCAAACTCCGGATACTTGGCGGCATCTTTCTGCGAAAAAACCGCGATCGCCTGCGCCGATCTGCTTGCCTCCTGATACAGCGAGAGCGCGCGGCCCTCGGGCGATAGCGCCGTGACGCAGGTTTCCGGCGTGATGAACTTCGCGCCATGTTTTTCCAGTTGCATGTCGCGGATGATCGTGGGAAGAATCGGCCCCGCGCTATGCGAAAGGGTCGAACAGCGAAAGCCGGGATGAACTTCGTCGGTGATGGCCGCGCCCCCGACCTGCGCTCGCCGTTCGAGCACCAGCGGTTTGAACCCGGCTCGGGCCAGATAGAACGCCGTGACCAGCCCGTTGTGGCCGCCCCCAATGATGACGATGTCGCGCTTTGTGTCGGTCATTTATGCGGCTCCCTTGTCTTT
>JASHRB010000168.1 GCA_030037575.1 Candidatus Sulfotelmatobacter sp.
GAAAATGTCGCCGGCGGAGGCGATCGCCGCGGCAACCATGAATGGAGCGTGGGCCTTGCGGGTCGCGGATCGAAAGGGATCGATCGAGCCCGGAAAAGATGCCGACTTCGCACTCTTTGCCGTTCACGATTATCGCGAAATTCCTTACTGGTTTGGCAGCGACCGCTGTGAGCTGACGGTCATCAATGGGAACATCGTCAACCGCCCGGGAACCTAGGCTCAGAGCTGCATATAAACTGAGAAGTGCTCTGCTTTGACCAGGCGGCTGCGAAATAGGTTGGAACGAATCCGTTTTGGCTGGCCCAGAGAAAACTCCATGAAGAAAATCTTGCTGACCGTCGTCCTTCTGCTTTGCACCATCTCGCTGGCATTCGCTCAGCGCCTGCCGGAGATCGCGACACCGGAGAATTACAAACTCACCTTCACGCCGAATCTCGAAAAGGCGACTTTCGACGGGGATGAGATCATTTCCATCCGCGTGCTGAAGCCGACGTCGCACATCACGCTGAATGCCGTCGACATCGATCTTCACGAGGTGACCATCACCAGCGGCGGCGGCAACACACAAAAGGCCGCGCCCACTTCAGAAAAAGACAAAGAAATGGTCGTGCTTACGGTCGAAAAATCACTACCCGCAGGGCCGGCTGCCATTCATATCACCTACAGTGGAATTCTTAACGACGAGATGCGCGGCCTGTACCTCGGCAAAGACGACCACGGGCGCAAGTACGCTGCATCGCAGTTCGAAGCGACGGACGCTCGCCGCGCGTTTCCGTCCTTCGATGAGCCAGCTTACAAAGCCACATTCGACATCACCGCCGTGGCCGACAAAGGCCAGATCGCAATATCGAATTCGAAAGTAGTTTCTGACACGCTGGGTCCCGACGAAAAACACGCTGTAACATTCGCCACTACGCCGAGGATGTCTTCCTACCTGGCGGCTCTCGTCGTCGGTGATTTCGAATACATGGAAGGCCAAGCCGACGGTATCCCGATTCGGGTTTACAGCACTCCCGGCAAAAAAGAACTGGACCAGTTTGCGCTCCAATCCGCCGAACACATCCTGAGCTATTACGACAAATATTTCTCCATCAAATATCCCTACGGCAAACTTGATCTCGTCGGCCTTCCCGATTTTTCCGCGGGCGCGATGGAGAACACTGGGTGCATTACCTTCCGCGAGGTGCTGCTGGAAATCGATGAGAAGCACGGTTCGGTTGATCAGAAAAAAGAGATCGCCTCGGTGATCGCCCATGAAATGGCTCACCAGTGGTTCGGCGACCTGGTCACGATGAAGTGGTGGAACGACATTTGGCTCAACGAGGGCTTTGCCACGTGGATGTCGAGCAAACCGCTTGAAGCATGGAAGCCGGAGTGGCGGTTCGCTTTAGATGACGTGAGCGATACCGATCGGTCAATGAATATCGATTCCCTCGCCAACACGCGCCCCATCGAGCAGCCGGCCGATACTCCCGCGCAAATTGAGGAATTATTCGATGGCATTGCTTACGGCAAGACGGCGGCGGTTCTGCGGATGATCGAGTCTTACCTGGGCGAGCAGTCCTTCCGGGCGGGAGTGAATGCATATCTCAAAAAACATCAATATGCAAACGCGACCGCAAAGGATTTCTGGGATGCGCAAGCCAAGACATCGAAAAGGCCGGTCGACCGGATCATGCCAACCTTCGTCAATCAAGCCGGAGTTCCCATCATAGACATAAGGACGCAATGTTCCGGCTCCACAACCAGCGTAACCATGGAACAGCGCCGCTACTACCACGATCGCCAGAAATTTGACGCGCCCAATGGTGAGCTGTGGGAAGTTCCGCTTTGCATGAAGTCGTCGAGCGGAGCGGAAAAATGTGAACTGCTGACCAAGCGGCAGGGAACCGCGACCTTTCCCGGTTGTTCCGCCTGGGTCTTGGCCAATGCCAACGCCAAGGGATATTACCGCGTCGGCTACCAGGCCGAGGTTGTGAAGGCCCTCGCCAACGATGCCGAGACCAAACTGTCTGCCGCCGAGCGGATCGCGTTGCAGACCGACGTTTGGGCTTCCGTGGGCGTGGGTCGCGAGCCTGTTGGTGACTTCCTCGCTTTCGCCGGGGGCCTGCAAAATGATCGCAGTCCTGCCTTGATGGAAGATCTGCTAGGGCACCTCGATTACATCGGGCGATACCTCGTGACCGACGGAGATCGCGATTCTTATCGCGCCTGGCTGGACCAATACCTCATTCCGATCTTGAACGACGTCGGTTGGGGGCCGAAGCCGGGCGAAGCGGAAGAGAATGCATCGCTGCGCCATTTTGTTTTCCGGGCCCTCGGTTACGATGCGCGCGATCCCAAAGCTCTAGCGGAAGCACGCCAGCTTGCCGACCATGTGTTGCAAAATCCAAATTCCATTGGTCCGGAACTGGCGTCGAGCGCCTTGAGCCTCGCGGCGTTGAACGGCGATCGGGCGTTTTACGACAAAGTCATGGCCGCATTGAAGAGCGCCAAATCGCCGGAGGATTATTACATGTACCAGGCAACCTTAGCCGAGTTCACCGATCCCAATCTCTTGCAGCGCACTTTGGAGTATGCCACCTCTCCCGATGTCCGCTCGCAGGATGCGCTACTCCTTGTGGCCAGAGTCATACGTAACCCTGCGGGTGAGAAACTGGCCTGGGACTTCGTCCAAAGTCATTGGGAGTCCGTGCAAAAGGTGGGGGGGCCCTTCGCCAGCGCTGCAATTGTGGGCGCAAGCGGTTCATTTTGCTCAGCCAAAATGCGAGACCAGGTGACAAGCTTTTATGACGCCCACAAGATCGCCGCGGCGGAGCGCACTTACCGCCAGTCGATCGAGCGCATCGACGAATGCGTTGATCTCAAAGCACAACAAGGGCCCCAGCTCGCGTTGTATTTAGACGTGCGGACGGGCGCGTCGGGCGCGCAGACGAGGTAATCCGCCGCCGAATACAAAAATGCCTCTCGGCTCCGATTCAACGGCGCGGGGACGAGCGTTTGGTGGCTTCATATCGGCCCGCCCGAAGGGGTGATTGCGAAAAGCGTGCCGCCGGCTTGTACTCCGCTAGCGCTGCCGAGCGTAGCTGATGTCGTAGCATAGAGATTGCGTTTGAGTCGAACACGAGGCCTCGCAGACTGCCTGCATAACCTGCAATTCCTCCCGCCGTTTTCATCGAGTTTCCTCCGGTTGTCCTTGTGATTTCGACTGACCTGTGCTGGTCGGCCATTGCCTGATCCGGGAGCAGCATGGGTCTGTGTCGGCACGGGCGGAATCGGAACGTTCTAAGAAAGCAACAAGATGCCTAACGACCTTATGAACACAAGGTCTTCCGAACCCGTCGCAATCGCGAACTCTGCCGGAAGCGATCCGTCGCCCCAGGCAAAGTTTTTGCCGGAAAAGATTGGAAGAGCTTGCCGGCTGTGGTACGCTACGCTCGTTTCTCTCCCTCCGTATTTCTTTCCACGTCTTATGGGTGTAGGGCGGTCTTCGTCGGGGAATGTCACTGAGTTGCTTCGGGCCTGGGCAGGCGGGGACCAGAGCGCACTCGAAAAACTGACCCCTGTGGTGTATGCCGAACTGCACCGCATCGCGCGTTACTACATGTCGCGCGAGGGCGGCGGGCATACACTGCAGACGACTGCGCTGATCAATGAAGTTTATTTGCGGCTGGTTGATTTTCGCAGCGTCCAGTGGCAGGACCGGGCACATTTCTTTGCGGTGTCGTCCCAGTTGATGCGGCGGATCCTGGTCGATTTTGCCCGCTCCCGCGGCCGCCAGAAAAGAGGCGCCGGAGCAGTTCATCTGCCACTGGACCAGGCGCAGACGCCGAGCATCCGCCCGAATATGGATCTGCTCGCACTCGATCAAGCCCTCAGTTCCCTGGCATTGGTTGATGAAAGGAAAAGCAAAGTTGTTGAGTTGCGCTTCTTCGGCGGACTAAGCGTGGAAGAAACTGCAGAAGTCTTGCGCGTTTCTGCGCACACAGTGATACGAGATTGGGAGTTTGCCAAGGGTTGGCTGTTTCAAAGAATGCGTGGAGAGCTGTGCAGTGAAGAATGAACACTGGAACCGTGCCGAGGCTCTGTATCACCAGGCCCTGCAACTGGACGAGAGCACCCGCGCTGAATTTCTTGACAAGGAGTGTGGAGAGGACCAATCACTTCGCCACGACTTGGAATCGCTGTTGGCCAACGCCAAGGAAGCTGGACAGTTCTTCGAGTCACCGGCCATAATGCACGCGGGAAAGCTGCTGGCCAGCGAAATGTCTGACCCGGAAAACGGGGATGAACGAATCGGCCGCGTGGTTTCCCATTACCGCGTACTCGAGAAGCTGGCCAGCGGCGGCATGGGGCTGATCTATAAAGCCGAGGACACACGTCTGCATCGTTTCGTTGCGCTGAAGTTTCTCCCCGAACATTTCGCGCAAGATCCGCAATGGCTTGCACGCTTTGAGCGCGAGGCGCAGGCGGCTTCCGCGCTCAATCACCCGAACATTTGTACAGTCCATGACATTGGTGAGCATGAAGGAAATGCGTTTATCGCGATGGAGTTTCTGGATGGCCAAACACTCAACCGCGTCATTGGCGGAACGCCACTCACGGGCGACCAAATTCTTGACGTGGGGATGCAGATTGCGCAAGCTCTCCAAGCCGCTCACAGCCATGGCATCGTTCATCGCGACGTCAAGCCGGCCAACATCTTTCTTTGTAGCAGCGGGCAGGTCAAACTCCTGGACTTTGGGATCGCGAAACTCAGTCAGGAGTCAGCGGCAGGCGATCGGGCGTCTTCGACCCAGCACCTGCCAGGGCAGACGGAGTTGACGGATACAGGCCTTCTCGTGGGCACGGCGACTTACATGTCTCCCGAGCAGGTTCGGGGAGAAGATCTTGATCCACGTACAGACCTCTTCAGCTTTGGCGTCGTGCTCTATGAGATGGCATGTGGAATTCCGCCTTTTCAAGGGCAAACGCCGGAAGAAGTTCGCGCCGCCATTCTGGCTAGAACTCCACCGCTCTTGTCGACTGACGTTGGGGGTTCGTCGAAGGGGCTCCGTGGCATCATCACGAAAGCGCTGGAGAAAAATCGCCATGTGCGCTACCAGCGGGCCGCCGAAATCGGCGCCGATTTACGGCAATTGAAGCGTGAGGCGGAAAGCAGTCAGTTTGCGAGTGGCGTTGCGGTTGCTGCTCAGACTCCGGCCACGCGAAAGAATATCCGAAGGATGGTTGCCTTCGCGCTTCTGCTGTTCGCGGGGATTGTGTCCGCTGCATTCTTTCTTCGCTCACGCCCGAAGCGGGCGTCTTTAACTGAGCGCGACACAGTGGTGCTGACCGATTTCAACAATCAGACCTCGGATCCGGTTTTCAGCGATGCATTGAAGCAAGCTTTCGCCGCCGAGCTGGGGCAGTCGCCTTTCTTGAACGTGATGTCGGATAGGAAGGTCAACGGAACTTTACGCCTGATGGGCCGCGCCCCAGGAGAGCGAATTACGGGGGATGTCGGCCGCGAGATTTGCCAACGCAACGGGGCGAAGGCCCTGATCAATGGAGGCATTTCCAGTCTGGGCAGCATCTATCTCATCACTTTGAACGCGATTGCCTGCAGCACGGGCGAGAATCTGGCGCAAGAACAAGCTCAGGCAGCTACAAAAGAAGGCGTCTTGAAGGCGCTGAGCCAGGCGTCGTCCAGCCTGCGCAGCAAGCTGGGAGAATCCCTGCCCTCGGTGAAGAAATATGAAACGCCGATCGAGGCTACGACAAGTTCTCTGGAAGCATTGCAGAATTATAGCCTGGGCCTGAAGGTCAGAAAAGAGAAAGGGCCGGTGGCCAGTATTCCTTTCTTCAAGCGCGCCGTTGAACTGGACCCTAATTTTCCCATGGCGTATGCCGCGCTATCGGCTGCCTACGCGAACAGCCGTCGGCCGTCCCCCGCCATAGAGTACGTAAGCAAGGCATACCAACTACGCGACCGGGTAACACAGCGCGAGAGACTGCGTATCTCCGCTACATATTTTGGCACGATGGAGGAGGAAGAAAAGGCCATCCTGGCGTATCAAAACTGGATCGATAACTACCCACGTGATCCACAGCCTCACCTCAACTTGGGGGTCACCTACGCCAGGATTGGGCAACATGAAAAGGCCCTTCCCGAAATCAAGCAGGCATTGGAGCTGGACCCAGATTCCTCGCTTTACTATGCCGATCTGCTGTTCACCTGCCTAACCCTGAACCGGTTCGATGAAGCTCAGGCTGCCTTCGATCTGGCTCTCGCACGCGGGCTGGACAGCGGAGAGGTGCGCGTGCAGATGTATGCTCTAGCTTTTGTCCGCGGAGACAAAAAGGCTATGGAAAAACAGCTCGCCTGGTTTGCGGGCAAGCCAGGAGAAGAGGATTTAATGCTTTCAACACAGTCGGATAGCGAAGCTTACTACGGACACATGCGTGCGGCGCGGGATTTCTCGCGAAAGGCTGCGGATTCGGCACTCCGTGCCGGCTCCAAAGAAGCAGCTGCGCTTTGGCAGGTGAATGCCGCACTGCGAGAGGCGGAGATCGGTGAAACCACCACCGCACGCAAAGGGGTCGCATCGGCGCTATCGCTGTCTCAGGGCAGAGACGTGAAAATCGTCGCCGCTCTCGCACTGGCTCGCATCGGCGATCGCAAAGCTGAAACGCTGGCCACGGAATTGGCCAAAGAATTTCCGACAAGCACCCTGCTGAAAGTATACTGGCTGCCTACGATCCACGCTGCGCTTGAATTAAGATGGGGTAATTCCGGCAAAGCACTGGAGCAATTGGAGGAAGCCAAGTCCTATGAGTTGGGTATCACGAGTACCTTCGTAAACAACCTCTATCCCGCTTATGTACGCGGTCAAGCCTTCCTGCTCGCCCGCGATGGCCAGTCCGCCGCGGCAGAATTCCAGAAGTTGCTCGACCGTCCCGGACTGACGGTAAACTTTGTTACCGGATCGATTGCCCATCTCCAACTCGGACGTGCCTACGCGATGGCCGGCGATCCCGTTAAAGCGAAGAAGGCGTACCAAGACTTCTTTGACTTGTGGAAAAAGGCGGATTCTGATCTAGCCATTCTCAAGCGGGCCAAAGCGGAATTTGTCCAGCTGCGATAAATGAAGGGACTGCGGAAACTGGCTCAATCTTTCGTTCAGCGTAAATACCGCGGCCGCAGAAAACAGCGTTACTCCAGGACTGGTCTTACGTGTTCCGATGTGTTCCAGAGCCTCTCGCAAACGCAACCGATCGAGTTGCTATCGGGCGTTGCTGCTCGATTAAGGATTTGCAGTATCGCTGACAAGCTTTCGACGCGCCAAATATAGACAATCTGTGTCCAGCCCCGATGTTCGCCTAAGCGATGGTGAAACTCGCGGAGGGAACTCAAGAACAACACCCTAGTACTACTACGTTAAGTATCAAAGGAGCGCGCGAGTCCATCGTGGTTTTTCCCTGCCGGTATCCACCTCACCCACATCCCGGCTTTTAGCGGCTATCGATTGCCAATCCTCTTACTGCATCACACCAAGTTGAAATGCGTATGCTGTGGGACCAATTTTGCTTAGGCGTCGTAAATTAACAAAGTATCTAATTCGCTAAGTCCCGTCCGACAATCGAGTGCGATGAGGCTTGATGACATAGTTCCATTCACCGTGGAACTTGTCGGGATAGATATTAACCTGGTCCATTTCTTCGGCTGTAACTTTGCGTCCCGTTGGATACTTGCGTCGATCCAGACGGCACGTTACGGTCAGCCCTTTCGCGGTGGTTGTTTCGGCAATGAGATTCACGATGGTTTGGTAATCCTGCAACGGCTCTCCCCGCCAATTGGATGAGATGAAGGAAAACGAGCGATGTTCAATCTTGTTCCATTTGCTGGTGGCGGGCGGAAAATGACAGACAGAAACTGTTAACCCTGATTGATCGGCAAATTTCTGCAACTCCACTTTCCACAGGCGCAGACGCCAGCCGTTGCTGCCTCCCGCATCGGCGGTGATCAGCAGTCTTGAGGCGTTGGCGTAGAGTTGTTTCCCTTCCTTGCGCCAC
>JASHRB010000169.1 GCA_030037575.1 Candidatus Sulfotelmatobacter sp.
CTCGAAGCGGTTGACGAAGACTCCCGCGAAGAGGCCCCTGGGGAACGGCTGGAACTGCGCGAACTGGTCACCATCCGCCAGTTTCGCGATCTGCCGGAGGCACTGCTGGCCAAGGGCAGCCTTGAATCGGCGGGCATGGAATGCTTTCTCGCCGACGAAAATCTGGTTCGGCTCGATTGGTTCATCTCGAACTTCATTGGCGGAATCAAGCTCAACGTGCATCCGGAAGACGAAGCCAACGCGCGGAAGCTTCTCGACGAGCCGATTCTCGAAGGGCTTTACGTGCAGGGCGTCGGACTTTACGAGCAGCCGCGCTGCCCGCGATGCCACTCGCTCGATGTGAATTATCAGGAACTCGACCGCCCCATCGCTTACATGAGCGCTTTTCTTCGCATCCCCATCCCCATGCAGCGTCCGGCCTGGCATTGCCACGCCTGCGACGCGGAGTGGGAGGATGACGCCTCGGAGGCTGAGCCGAACTCCTAAGCCGGTTCGTTGGCAGAAGGCGGGCTGCGGTTCGGCGGTTTCAAGGGCGAGTCGGGGCGGAGGAGCAGCGAAAAATTGTAGTTGCGGGGCAGCGGTCTTCCTGCGTATGCTTCGCGGATCCGGTCGATGGAGGGCGCACATGCGATTCTCTCTGGGTGCTTTCTCCGGGTTTTCTCTTCTCCTCTCTGCTGCGTCCGTTCCGTACGCTTCGGCGCAACTCAACATTTTTCTGACGCCCATCCCCAACGCGCCATTCAGCGCTGTGGTTGAGGTTCAGCGCACGACGATTCGCCCGAATGGGGCCGTGCTCCAACTGAAAAGCATTCGGAACGTGGCGCGTGACGGCCGCGGACGCATACACAACGAATCGCGCGCCTACTTGGCGGCATCCAGTACGGACACGCCGGAAATCGAACACATTCATCTTTATGATCCACAGACTCGCGTCTCCACCGAGCTCAACGCGCGCGAGCGAACCTATG
Organism: Candidatus Sulfotelmatobacter sp.; assembly: GCA_030037575.1. Classification (GTDB taxonomy): domain Bacteria; phylum Acidobacteriota; class Terriglobia; order Terriglobales; family Acidobacteriaceae; genus Sulfotelmatobacter. The sequence continues at coordinate 969 of JASHRB010000169.1, forward strand.
ACACGCACACCATGAATCATCCGCCTTCCACGGTGCCGCCCACGGTGCGCTTCGGCTCGCCCTCGGATACGGGTGCGCCGCAAAATGACTTCTCGAAAGAAGAAGATTTGGGCAGCCAAGAGATCGAGGGCGTGACGGCCCGAGGTGTGCGCGAGACTCAGATCCTCCCCGCTGAAAGCGGCGAAACCGGCCAGAACCTTACGGTGACCGACGAGTATTGGTACTCGGATGAGTTGCGCATTAACCTGCTCATGAAACACAGCGATCCGCGCACCGGGAGTATAACCCTTCGGGTGACCCAGATTGCGCGCGGAGAACCGGACCCGGCGGCATTCGAGATACCAGAAGGCTATAGGCGGCCCGCGCCGCGCTAGCCTCGTTCCCTCGTTCCCGCCCGGTTGACTCGGCCAGGGACGCGAAACTAAGATTCGCAGCACATGGCGGAAGAGCAATTTCCGATAGGCAGGACTATTTCGCACTACCGCGTGCTCGAAAAACTCGGCGGCGGAGGGATGGGTGTCGTTTTTCGCGCAGAAGACACGAAGTTGCGCCGTTTCGTGGCTCTGAAATTTCTGCCCCAGGGAATCGCGCGGGATGAGGCTGTGCTTGAACGCTTCCGCCGCGAGGCGCAGGCGGCCTCGGCTCTGAACCATCCCCATATCTGCACGATTTACCACATCGACGAAGCCGACGGTCAGCCCTTCATCGCCATGGAGCTGCTCAAGGGGATCACTCTCAAGCACAAAATTGCGGGCGTGCCTCTAGCCCTGGAAGCGATTCTCACCCTCGGAATCGAAGTGGCCGACGCTCTGGATGCGGCGCAATCGGAAGGCATTATCCATCGCGACATTAAACCGGCAAATATTTTTGTTACCGAGAGGGGACAGGCCAAGGTTTTGGATTTCGGCCTGGCCAAAGTCGTTTCGCGAGCCGGCGGCCAAACGCTCACCGGCGGAGGCGCCACGCAAAACGACGTGAACCTTACCAGCCCCGGCACCACGCTCGGCACCGTAGCTTACATGTCGCCCGAGCAAGCGCGCGGCCGCGACCTCGATGCGCGCAGCGATATCTTTTCGTTCGGGCTTGTGCTTTATGAAATGTCGACGGGGCGGCAGGCCTTTCCCGGAAATTCGTCAGCCGAGTTGTTTGATGGGATTCTGAATCGTGCGCCGGTGCCCTTGTCTCGTTTGAATCCGGGGGCTCCGGCGGAACTGGAAAGAATCATCGATAAATGCCTGGAGAAAGATCCCGGGCTTCGTTACCAGCATGCCGCTGATTTGCGTTCTGACCTCAAGCGGTTGAAGCGCGACACCGAGTCGGGACGGCGCGTTCCCGCTTCCGTCTTGGAGCCGGCTGCTGCCATTTCCCCGTCCGCCGCCATTTCGAATGCTGCCATTCAGCCTCGCCCCACCCCCATCGGCGGAGCCGCGCATTCGGCTCCGAGCAGTTCCGCGGTGGTGACCGCGGCCAAGCAGCACAAATGGGGAACGGCGAGCCTGGGCGCGATTGCGCTGGCGTTGCTTGCCGCGGCGGGTTATGGGGTTTACTCGATGCTTCGTCGTCCCAGCGTGATACCGTTCCAGAACTTCACCGTCACCCAGATCACGAACTCGGGCAAAGCCGAACTCGCAACCGTCTCTCCCGATGGCAAGTATGTTCTCAGCACCCGAAATGACAACGGAATGCGCAGCCTGTGGCTGCGCAACGTGGCGACTGCCAGCGATACCCAGGTGATTCCGCCGGAGCCATCCACCTACCGCAGCCTGGCCTTTTGCCCCGATGGAAACTACGTTTATTTCCGCCGGGCGCAGAACGCAATCAACAGCGATTTCAATCTCTATCGCGCGCCGGTTCTGGGCGGCACGCCACAAGTGATGGTTCACGATATCGACAGCGACGTGGCCTTTTCTCCCGACGGCAAGCGCATCGCCTACATGCGTGCAAACGATCCTGAAGTTGGCTGGTATCGGCTGCTGAGCGCAGATATCAGTGGCAATGAGGAAAAGGTTTTGCAAAACGCCCCGCTGAACGGCGGGAGCGGCCCTAGTTTTATGGCGTGGTCTCCGGACGGCCGGGAACTGGCTTTGGATCTGTTCCAGCCCGACGATCAGGTTCTGGGGGCCATCGATCTGTTCGAGGTCAGCACGCAAAACTCGCGGCGCTTCGCCACCTTAGCCGATACGCTTCCCGCTGAAGTGAAGTGGCTGTCCGGCGGCCTTCTCCTCATTTATCAGCAGGCGGGTCCACAGTTCAACCGCCCGCAAATCGGATTCCTTCCCCGCGATGGTGGCCCGGTTCATCCCATCACCCGCGACACCAATAGCTACGCCACGCTTACGATTTCTGCCGACGGAAAAAGCATGGTTTCGGTGCAGCGGAAATCGTCCGAGAATTTGTACATCCTGCCGGGAGCGGGAAGCGAGAATGGGGCAGCGACGCCGCTGTCTTTCGGCGAGGATTTACGCGGCTTCAGCTGGTCCCCGGACGGCCATTTGCTGGTGAATGATGGAGGGCGCCTGCTGCGCGCGAATGCCGACGGCACGAATCAAAGCCAGCTCATTCAGGATGCCGCTGCGAACCTGTTCAATTTTTCCCCCTGCGGCCGCGATCACATCGTTTTCTCCTGGGCTTTCAAAAACAGCATGAATAAGGCCAACATCTGGCGCGCGCACGCCGATGGCTCCGGCGCAACCCAGCTCACCGACGGCAAACTCGACCTGTCGCCGGTGTGCTCGCCCGACGGGAAATGGATTTATTTCAATCGCCGCCAGACTCTGCGAATTGAGCGAGTTCCCTCCGAGGGCGGCGGCAAACCAGAACCCCTCGAGGCCAGCACCGTGCCGAATAGCTTCCTGCTTGGTGGCTTGACCCTTTCTCCCGACGGCAAGACCTTGGCCTACCTGGTGGAGGTGGTTGATGCAGAAACCCAGCGCGGGCAGGAGAAGCTGGCGCTGCTGGATCTGAATTCGTCTGCTCCGCGCGTGGTGGATGTCGACCCGCGCATCACCCAAGGAGGTCTCGAATACGCGCCCGAGGGCAAAGCCGTGGCATATCCCGTGGCCCAAAGCGGAGTCGATAACCTCTGGCTTCAGCCGCTCGACGGCTCTGCCGGCAAGCAGATTACGAATTTCAATTCCGAACGCATTTCATCGTTTGCCTGGTCGCCGGAGGGCAAAAGCCTCGGAGTGTTGAGAAATCATTCGGAGTCGGACGTGGTCCTGCTGCAGGAGGGGAGGTAAAAACCTTTTCGCCCTTTCCTGCTGGGCGCGGATGCGGAAGATTTCACCGGGTCACCGTTTCTTCGTGACCCCTTCCCGCAGAACGATCAGTTCCACTGCGTCCGGCGCCATCGCATTCGACAAACGCAGGCTTCCTCCTGCCGCAGATTTTTCCTCCACCAGTTGGAGATTCCTGGTCTGGTCGATGCGGTAACGCCTTACGCTGAACCCTTTCTTTCCCCAGGGCAAATTGTCGACGATCAGGTTGTAACCGGCGTTGTCACGGTAAACGATGCCCGTCCGTCGCGGCAGGACTTTTATTTTTGAAAAATCCAGAGAAGGCGGCAGCGTCTTCATCACTTCCGGCGGCACCTGCATGGGGTGCGCATGCGGGGGAATCTGGTAATTGCTGATCAAGATCTGCACCTCATCTTCCGCCGGGGAGCGGCCCGCCAGCACTGCCAGCCCGATGGTGTCGGCTCCTTCGACCGCGAGCCGCGGCCGGCCCAGCATTTCGCCCATGGCTTTAAATGTGTAAGCGGTCTTGAAATAGCTTCCGTCCCGCGCAAACAACCCCATCCAGGCGCCATCGCCGCGATAAAAATCGGCGTGATCGATGGGCGCATCCTGAAAATAAGTTAAAGCCGCCCCGATGAAGGCGGCGTTTTCCACGCCTCGCAGCCGGTCTCGCTCCCCCGCTGTAAAATCGGGCGTCAGATTCCACTCGGAAAGAATGCTCTCCGTCTTGCTCAGCCCGCGGGCGTCCAGAATTCCGCGGATGTTGCGCGCGATCCGCACGGCATCGTAAGGATCGGCCGATCGGTCCGCATAGGTATGCCACGAATAAAAATCCAGCGGCACCCGATGGGCCACGCAGTAGTCAATGAACCCTTCGCGATAGGGGCTGGGATCGTAGGAGAAGGCGATTGCGTCCCCGCCCACTTTCAGCGCTGGATCCACCGACTTCAGCGCGCGTGCCGTTTTCTCGTAGAAGGAGTAAAACTGCTCCGGCGTCCCTCCCCAGAACAGCGCCTCGGGTTCGTTCCAGAACTCCCAGTAGCGGATGTTGTCGTGGTAGCCGTTTGCCCAGCCCTGGTTGTAATGCATGGCGATGTGCTTCACCACGTTGGCATATTGATCGAAGTCGGGAGGTGGATCGATCTGCGCTCCCCAACTCCGTCCAATGCGGTAATACACTTCCGCTCCGCTGGCCCGGATGGCGGCAATCACTTTGTCCGTGGGGCCAAAATTGTAGCTCTCCGGCTTTTCCGGATCGGCGCTCCCCTGGGGGAAAATAATGCTCGCATTGCCCGCCTTCACCACCCCGGCCCGTTCGCTCTGGTGGGGAATTAGCCACGCCAGTTTTGGGTTCCGGAGCTCGAAGTGTGAGTCGATCTCGGTCGGCCCCATCACGTCGTGGGTGCGAACCTGGGCGACGTGCAGCTGCCGGTATTGCTTCACCAGGGTGGGCAGTCCCGCCATGATCGGGCTCGGCGGTCCGTTCAGTCCTTGGAACGATCGAATCTCCCCGCGCACTTGGCCCGCGTCCACGTGCAACGTACGGAATCCCGAAGTCACCGTCTCCTGCGCCGGCGCGATCGCGCAGAAAGTCAAAATTCCCAGGAAAGCGCCCCACCGCCGTTTCATGCGCACGGCTCCTCCGATTTTGCGAAAGCTTTGTGAATCACGTCGAGCGTATCTTCGGCCAGCCTCAGCGCCGGTAATTCCGCCCGCCTGAACCAGCGCACCTCGGCGGCGTCGCTGGCGGCGGCAAGTTCACCCCCAACCCGACGGCAGAGGAAATCAATCAAAACGTAGTGATATTGAACGCGCTGCTCCGGGTTGCGCAAAACCCGCTCATACACGCCAAGAAGCTCGACCGGTTCGACGACGAACCCGGTTTCCTCGCGGGCTTCGCGCGCCGCCGCTTCCCGCACCCGTTCGCCGACTTCCAGCACGCCCCCGGGAATGGACCACTCCGCCCGCAACGGGGGATGCGCGC